>DATIPJ010000692.1:0-8235 GCA_035472155.1 Kofleriaceae bacterium | reverse complement strand
GTCGCCGCGCTCAGCCGGATCGGGGCGGTCGCGGTCCTGCTCTCGCCGGCGACCCCCGACGAGCTGCTGGCGCGCGCGCTCGAGCTCGGCGAGGCCGCCATCCTCGTCGTCGATCCCGACGCTGCAGCGCGCGCCCGCGTGGCGCTCACCGGCACCATCCTGGTGCTCGGCGGGGCGGGGGAGGTGCCGTGGCAGCCGGGCGAGCGGCGCGTGCTGCCCGGCGGCGTGGTCGATCTAGAGGCGATCGATCCCGAGGCCGTGGTGCTGCCGGCGTGGTACCGACCGGACCCGGGCCGCGCGCGCGACCTGGCGATGGTGTTCGTATCGTCGGGCAAGCACGAGCCGCCGCGCGCGGTGCGCATCACCCACCGCCGCTGGGCGTTCTCGGCGCTCGGCGCCGCGGCGGCCGCCACCCTCACCACGCGCGACACCGTCTACTGCTGCCTGCCACTGCATCATCCGTCGGGCACGCTCGTCGCCACCGGCAGCGCGCTGATCAGCGGCGCGCGCCTCGCGCTCGCGAGCCGGCGCCCGACCGCGGGCACCGCCGCCGCACCGCCGGGGGCGCGCGACCTGTTCGACCTCCCCGAAGGGTTCGTCGCCGACACCTTCTGGGACGAGGTCCGGCGCTACGGCGTCACCGTCGTCTATTACGCCGGCGAGATGTGCCGCCGCCTGGTCGACGCCGCGCCCGTCCTCGGCGAGGCGAATCATCCCGTGCGCCTGTTCGCCGGCAGCGGCATGCGGCGCGACGTCTGGCGCCGTGTCGTCGACCGCTTCGGTCCGGTGGGCGTCCTCGAGATGTACGCCTCCACCGAGGCCAGCATGGTGCTCGCCAACGCGCGCGGCAAGAAGCTCGGCTCCGTCGGCCGCCCGCTACCGGGCAGCCCCGACGTGGCGATCGCCGCCTGGTCCGCGTCCGACGACGCCTTCGTGCGCGACGGCGCGGGTCACCTGGTGCACGCGCGCCTCGACGAGCCGGGCATGCTCGTCGCGCGCCTGTCCGAGACCGCCGAGCTCGCCCACATCGATCCGAAGCGCCTGCTCCGCGACGCCTTCACCCCGGGCGATCGCTGGTTCGTCACCGGCGACTTCTTCCGCGTCGACGCCGAGGGCGACTACTGGTTCGTCGATCGGCAGCGCCAGATGATCCCCACCCGCCACGGCCTGGTCGCGTCGACCCGCATCGAGGACGCCCTCTACGAGGCGCCGGGCGTCGCCCTGTGCGCCGCCTCCAGCCGCCCCGAGCCCGGAGACGCCGCGCATCGCTTCCCGGTCGCCGCCCTGCAGCTCCGTCCCGGCGCCGCCCTCGATCTCGACGCCCTCTCGCGCGCCGTCACCGGCCTGCCCGAGTACGCCCGGCCGCGGCGCCTTCGCATCGTCGACTCGCTCGCGGTCACCGACGGCTTTCGCCCGATCAAGCCCGCACTCGACGAGCTCGACCTCGCCGATGGCCCGAGCGTCCTGGCCTGGGATGCGCGCACCCAGCGCTGGCACCCGACCCAGCCGCCCGCCGACACCGCAAGCGCGCGGGCCGCTGTGCACCCCTCGCCGCCGCCCTGACGTCGCGTCAGGGAATCTTGATCGCGGCGAGGGCGTCCATCATCAGCCGCAGGTCTTGCTTCATCTCCTCGGTGACGATGAGGTCGGCGTGGGTCTTGGGGCCTTCGAAGCGCACGATGACCTCCTTGGCATCGACCATCTTGCGAACGATGCCCTGCAGCGGCCGCGTGTACGGCATCTCGGCCGACTCCCACGCCGGGTTGTTGGCGTCGCGCTCGAAGGTCAGCGGCGGCGAGGTCCAGCGGAAGTCGTCGGCGGCGATCTTGATGCGCTCGGCGGTGATGCGCGCGTCACCGTGGTAGGTGACCGAGAGCCACACGCGCTGCTGGGCCTTCGTCAGGTGCGCGCCGAAGCTGATGTGCGACTCGAACGCGTAGTCGTGGCCGCTCGGCGTCGGGCGGGGCGCCTCGACGACGACGCGGCGCTCCACGCGGTCGCAGGTCGTGAAGTACACCGAGAGCGCATCGATGAGCGGCTCGCGCGCCAGCGCGCGTTGCCCGTCCACGAAGTCCTTCACGCAGTCGGTCCAGGTGTTGTTGAGCGCGAGCGAGCCCGACGGGAAACGCGCAGATGGGCGCTCGCCGGCGGACCTGGACGGGTCGCCACCGGCGGGAGCGGGCGCGCGGTCGCCGCGCACAGCCAGCGCATCCTCGCCGAGGGCTACCGCCGGCGTGGCAGGGGGAAGGTCGGTTGCTGCGGGTCGTGCGGGGGGCGGCGTGGTCGGGCTGCAAGCGAACAGGCACAGACCGAGCGCCATCCGCGCACTGAGTACTCCCATCGGGCGAGAATCTCACGATCGGCGTACGCACCCAATGCCCCTCCCGCCGTGATTCGTCGTCGCACGCATGCCATGGCCGCGGGGCGCGGCCGCGCTGCGGCTCGATTCACTGGCCGTGCGAGCACGCGCAGTCGCGCTTGTGCCGATCGCGGCACCGGCCGGCGACCACGTGCACGATATCGACGCCGCTGATCAGGAAATCCGTCGTGTGATCGCGATCGACGTCGCCGAGGGCGAGCGCATCGAATCCGAGCTGGTCGCCGGCGACGGTGCCGGTGAGCGTGCGGATCACGTGCCCGTCCTTGCCCGAGTAGAGGAAGACCTTGCCGCCGCTCGGCGCGCCGGCGCTCGAGTTGAAGCTCGCGAGGATCAGGTCCGCGTGGTGGTCGTGGTCGATGTCGCCCGCGCCGCGCCCGATGCCGAAGCCGTCGCCGGCGGTCTCGCCGAGGAATACCCAGAGCCGGTCGCCGGTGCGACCCGAGAACACGTAGGCCTTGCCGGCGCCAACGCCCGCCTCGGTGTCGTTGAAGTCGCCGATCAGGATGTCGCCCACGCCGTCGCGGTCGACGTCGCCCGCATCGTGCACGAAGAACTGCCCGAACGTGACCGCCGTCGGGTCGGGCTCCAGCGTACGCAGCGGCGCGCCGTCGCGGCCCGAATACACGAACGCAGTGCCAAGGAAGTTGGGCCCGGCGCCGGGCGCGGCCGCGACCTGATCCGGCACGCCGTCGTGGTTGACGTCATCGATGCCGGACACGCCCTGACCCAGCCCCGCGCCGCCGTTGGGCCCGAGCTGCGTCCGCAGCACCGAGCCGTCCTTGCCCGACAGCAGGTAGACCTTGCCGGCCGCACCGTTGGCTGCGAACGCCCCGACGATCACATCCGGGTGACGATCGCGGTTGACGTCGCCCGCGCCGCCGATCGAGAAGCCGAAGGCCTCGCCGGGGACGCGCACGTCGAACAGGGTGTGATGATCGGCGCCCGACAGCGCGATCACGCGGCCGAGCCCGCCCACCACGTAGTCGGGTGTGCCGTCGCGGTCGAGGTCGCCCGGCCCGGTCACCGAGAACCCGAGCCGGTTGTTCGCCTCGCCGGTCACCGTGTGCAGCAGCGCACCGGTCCGGCCCGAGAACACATACGCCCGCCCCGCATTCACGCCGCCCGCGGCGCTGGTCGGTGCGCCGACCACGAAGTCGGGCGCGCGGTCCCCATCGATGTCGCCGATCTTCTCGGCGACAAAGCCGAACCCGTCCCCGGGCGCCTCGGCGTGCAGGGTGTACAGCACCTCTGCATCAGGCTCGGCGAACTGTGCCCATGCCAGCCCCGGAACCGCGCAAATGATTGCGACCACAGCAGCTCTCATCGTGTCCTCCTCGGGCGTCTGCCCACCTCCGACCGTAGGGACCGCCGTGCCGCGCCACGATGAAGCCGGCCTGAGGTCGCCCTGAGATCCCGATGAAACGGCGCGTGAGGCCGCGCCGCGGCCCCCGCGGCATGGCGCCGCCAGGAGCGGACCGTCTGCCTGCGACACGATCTGCGGCCTCGGGTCCACACCGCTGCCAGCGAGCGCCTGCCGCGGCGGCGACCGGCGCATCCGGCGCCGACGATACTTGGACGATGGACGTGGTGCCGGGTTCCGGGGTGCTTCGGTTCGGCGAGCTTGCGCTCGATCTCGCCACCGGCGAGCTGCGGCGTCCGGGCGACGCGGCGCCCACCGTGCTCGGTGCTCGGCCGACCCGCCTGCTGGCGCTCCTCGCCTGGCGCCACGGCCAGCTCGTCACGCGCGAGGACATCCAGTCCTGCGTGTGGTCCGACGGCACCGTCGTCGACTTCGACCAGAGCATCAACCAGCACATCCGCCAGCTCCGCCACATCCTCGGCGACGACGCCTCCCACCCGACCTGGATCCAGACGCTCCCCGCGCGCGGCTATCGCTTCCTCGTCGCCGCCACGCTTGCAGAGCCAGCCCATGTTGCGGTCCACGAGGCGCGAGCTCCGTCGGTGATCGAGGCGGTGCCGGCTCCTCCCGGACCTTTGCCGCACGGCGACGCGGTCGAGGCGACCGGCGACGCAACGAATGGCATGCGGGCACCCCTCGGACCCTCGGTGCACGGCGACGCGGTCGAGGCGGCTCGCGCAGCGGCGTGGGGCGAGCCAACGCCGACGCGCCCGTTGCCTGGCAGCCGGCGCCGTCGACTGGGCGCCGCGGCGCTCGTCGCGCTGGCGTTTGCGTGGCTGTTGCTCACCACCTCGGACTCGGGCTCCGTGGCGCCCGTGCGCTCCTCCGACCCGGCCGCTCCGGTACGGCTCGCGGTGCTACCGCTCGACAGCGAGGCGAGCGACCAGGACCGCGCCACCGCCGCGGCCGAGGAGCTGATCGCCGCGCTGGGCGAAGCGTACGCACCGAGCCTCGAAGTCATCGCGCTGCGCAGCGTGATGCGCTATCGCGGCAGCACCTCGACGCCCTCCGCGATCGCCCGCGAGCTCGGCGTCGACTACCTCCTCGAGGGCCGCGTGCGCACGCAGCCCGATCGGGCGCGTGTCACGCTCGCCCTCGTGCGCGGCCGCGACTCGACGCAGGTGTGGACGCACACCTTCGAGCAGTCGCAGCACACCTGGACCACCGAGGCCGTCATGGCGCAGGACGTGGCCGCCGCGCTCGGCGGCGTGCTCCTGCCGCACCGTGCGCGCCCCGACGCCGCGCTCGACATCGACGCGCAGCAGGACATGCTGCGCGGCCGCTACCTCTTGCCGCGAGCGCCCCGGAAGGCGGCACAAGCGTTCGCGGCGGTCACCGCGCGCGTTCCACGCTCGGCCAAGGCGTGGGCCGCCCTCGGCACCGCAGAGCTGCACACCAGCTTTCGCCGCTCCGCCGCCGCCGCGGCCGCCGCCGAAAAGGCACTCGCGCTCGATCCCGCGCAACCCGAGGCGCACTTCGTCCGCGCGGTCACCGCGTTCTACGGCGAGTGGAACCCCGAGCGCGCGCGGCAGCACCTCATGGCCGCGATCGCCGCCAACCCGGCGTTCGCCGAGGCGCACCACACCCTGGCCGCCGCCTATTCCGCCGCCGGTCGCCACGACGAGGCCATCGCCGCGATGCAGCGCGCCTTCGCGCTCGATCCGCTCGCACCGGAAGTCGTCTCCGACGTCGGCTGGTACTACTACTTCGCGCGCCGCTACGCCGAGGCTGCCGTATGGTGCCGGCGAACGCTCGCGATCGACCCGCACTTCTACTGGGCCCATCGCTGCATCGTCCTGTCGCGCATGCGCCAGGGCGACACCGCCGCGGCCGTCGCCGCTGCGCTCGACGACGTGCGCGCCCGAGGCGCCCGGCCCGCGGTCATCGATGCCGTATCGACCCGCGGTCTGAGCGCGTACTGGGCGTGGGATCGCGACCGCATCGAGCCCGAGAACGACACCGGCGACTACTGCGACCGCGCGGTCACCGATCTCGCCCTCGGCGACACCGCGCGCGCCCTCGACGATCTCGAGCACGGCGTCCACGACCACCACGACTGGCTGCTGCCCTTTCTCGCCGTCGACCCGAGCTTCGATCCGCTGCGCGGCCACCCGCGCTTCGAAGCCATCCTGCGCACCATCGCGGCCGGCGCCTCGCTCTGACCGATGGTGGGCGACGCCCGAGCGGCGCGATCGCAGCCAGGCACGTTGGGCCGATCGGCTAGACTGGTCCGCGACATGACCTCTCGTCGATCGATGTGGAGCATCGCCATCGCCGTGGTCGTCGCGGTGGCCGCGGTGTTCGCCACCGGCGTGCGGCTGTTCATGCCACCGGCGTGGGGCGCGGCGGTGCCCTGGGAGCGGACGTTCGTCTACAACCTGGCGCACTTCGCGATCTGGGCGGCGCTGGCGCCGGCGCTGATCCGCCTGGCTGCGCGGCTTCCGCTCGAGCGCGGCGCGTGGCGCGCGTCCCTGCCGATCCAGGTCGTCGTGGGCTGCGCGGTCGCCGCCGGCCAGCTCGCCGCCGCCGAGCTCGTGCTGTCGGTGATCGTGCCGTCGAACGATCCGGTGCGGCCGAGCCTGATCGACGGCGTGCGGTTCTCCCTGGCGATCAACTTCCAGGCCGCCGTGATGACCTACGGGGCGATCGCCGGGGCGGCCTATGCGTATTTCTTTCATCGCCGCGAGGTCGCGCTCCGGGCGGCGGCCGCCGAGGAACAGTTCCGGACCCTCGAGTCCCACGTGGCCCCTCACTTTCTGTTCAACGCGCTCAACTCGGTGACCGCGCTGGTCGACGACGAGCCGGACGACGCCAAGCGCATGATCGCGCGCCTCGGCGACCTGCTCCGGCATTCGCTCGCCGCCCGCGACCGCCACACGATGAGCCTCGACGAAGAGCTCGAGGTCATCGTGCGCTATCTCGACATCGAGCGGGTGCGGTTCGCGGATCGGCTGGTGGTCGAGATCGACGCCGCCGCCGATGCGCGGCGTTGCCAGGTCCCCGCGTTCCTGCTGCAGCCGCTGGTCGAGAATGCGATCCGGCACGGGCTCCAGCCGTCGCTGCAACCGGTCGTGATCGCGGTCCGGGCGCACCGCGGCGACGGTCGGCTCGCGCTCGAGGTCTGCGACGACGCTGGGCCGGCGATCCGGGCACCGGCCGGCGACGGCCTCGGCCTCCAGCGCACCAGGGCGCGCCTCGCCCACCTGTACGGCGCGTCGTACCTGTTCCGCTCGGGCGTCGCGGAGCCGCGCGGGTTCCGCGTCGAGATCGAGATCCCGGTGTCGGAGGTGCGGCCGTGACCTACCGCGTCGCGATCGCGGATGACGAGCCGCTCGCGCGCCGGCGCCTGCGCAAGCTGCTCACCGCCGACCCTGAGCTCGCGGTCGTCGCGGAGTGCCGGAGCGGCGACGAGACGGCGCAGGCGCTCGCGAGCGTGGCGCTCGACATCGTGTTCCTCGACGTGCTGATGCCGGGGCTCGACGGCCTGTCGATCGTCGAACGCATCCCGCCGGGGCAGCGCCCGCACGTCGTCCTGGTGACCGCCCACGATCGCTACGCGGTGCGCGCATTCGATGCCCACGCCGTGGACTACCTGCTCAAGCCCTACGACGACGATCGCTTCGGCCTCGCGCTCGACCGTGCCAAGGCCGCCGTTCGCCATCGCTCGGGCGACGCGCTGCTGCGAGCACTGGCGACGCTCGCGCCGCCGCGCGCGGAACCCGGCCACCTCGCGGTCCGCGGGCTGCATGGCACGACGCTGGTCGCGATCGAATCGATCGACTGGATCGAATCGGCCGACAACTACGTCCAGCTTCACCTCGGCGACGAGCAGCACCTGCTGCGCACGACGCTGACCGAGCTCGACCACCGGCTGCCGGCGTCTAGCTTCGCGCGCGTGCATCGCCGCGCGATCGTGAATCTGAAGCGCATCCGCGAGCTCCAGCCGATCGCGCACGGCGACGTCCGGCTCGTGTTGACCACCGGCGCCGCCATCGTGATGAGCCGGCGCTACCGCGCGGCGCTCGAGCGCCGGCTCGGCGTCGAGCTCTGATCGCCCCGCCGCGCCAGCCGGTGGTCCCGCCCTCGGTCCCGGTCGCCCCATGGCGCCCCATCGCCATCGCCGCGGCGCGATCCGCCGACGAGACTCGGGCCATGAAGCCCTGGTTCCTGCTGCTGGTCGCCGGGGTCGCGAGCGCGGCGCCGCCGATCGCGATCCGCGACGTCACCATCATCGATGCGGCATCGAGACCGCGCCGCGGGACCGTCGTCGTGCGCGGCCACCGGATCGCCGAGGTTGGCGCCGTCGCTGTCCCCGCGGGCGCCACCGTCATCGATGGTCGCGGAAAGTTCGTGATCCCCGGTCTGTGGGACGCGCACATCCACCTGGTCGACGTCGACGACGTGGCGTTCGGCGTGCTGGTCGCGCATGGCGTCA
>DATIPJ010000691.1:0-1989 GCA_035472155.1 Kofleriaceae bacterium | reverse complement strand
GCCAGCCCGCCGCTGACCGCGGTGAGCGCGCTGATGATCG
The DNA here is from genome assembly GCA_035472155.1 of Kofleriaceae bacterium. Classification (GTDB taxonomy): domain Bacteria; phylum Myxococcota_A; class Polyangia; order Haliangiales; family Haliangiaceae; genus JABFXX01. Next base: position 1,949 of record DATIPJ010000691.1, on the reverse strand, counting down.
CCGCTGCCGTCGCCTCCGCAATCGGCCTGGCCGTGGATCCGCGCATCATCACCGGCGCCCCCGCGTGGCTCAAGCCGCTCAAGTTCGCGGCCTCGACCGCCGTCTACGGGCTCACGCTCGCCTGGATCTTCACGTACCTGCCGGACCGGCGCCGCGTGCGCCGCAGCGTGGGCTGGACGACCGCGATCGTGTTCGTGCTCGAGGTCGGCATCATCGATGTGCAGGCGTGGCGCGGCACCACCAGCCACTTCAACGCGAGCACGCCGCTCGATCAGATCCTGTTCGGGGTCATGGGTGCCGCGATCGTGGTGCAGACGCTGGTCAGCATCGCAGTCGTGGTTGCCGTGTGGCGGCATCGCTTCGCCGACCGCTCGCTGGGCTGGGCGCTGCGCATCGGCACCGCGCTCACCATCGCCGGTGCGCTCACCGGCGGGCTCATGACGCGCCCGACCCAGGCGCAGCTCGCGGACCTGCGCGCCGGCGGGCATCCGACCAGCATCGGCGCGCACACCGTCGGTGGCGTCGACGGCGGCCCCGGCATGCCGCTCACCGGCTGGAGCCGCGAGCACGGCGACGTGCGCGTCCCGCACTTCGTCGGGCTCCACGCGATCCAGGCGCTCGCGCTGGTCGCGTTCGGCCTGCGGCGGTGGCGGCGCTCCGAGGCCACGCGCGTCAAGGCCGTGGTCGTCGCCGGGGCCAGCTACACCGCGCTGTTCGGCGTGCTGCTGTGGCAGGCGCTCCAAGGGCGCAGCCTCGCGGCGTCCGACGCTGCCGCGCTGGTTCCGCTCGGACTGTGGGCCGCGGCGACGGCGCTTGCGTTCGGCGTGATCGCCGGGGCACACCAGGATGCGTCCACGGAGGTGGCCGCATGACGACAGACGCGCTGTTCCGCATCCTGAACATGGCGACCCTCGTCGCGTGGCTGCCGCTCGTGGTCTTCCCGCGCCGGCGGTGGGCGAACACCGTCGTCCCGATCGCGATGCCGGCGCTGCTCGCCGTCGTGTACGCAGCGCTGCTGGCGCTCAGCCTCCCGGGGAGCGATGGCGGCTTCTCGTCGCTCGACGGCGTGCGCGCGCTGTTCGTCGACCCGCGCGGCCTGCTCGCCGGGTGGACGCACTACCTCGCCTTCGATCTGTTCATCGGCGGCTGGGAAGTGCGCGACGCGCAGCAGCGCGGCATCCCGCATCTGCTCGTCGTGCCCGCGCTGGCGCTCACGTTCCTGTTCGGACCGGCGGGCCTGTTGCTCTACCTCGCGATCTCGCGTCTGCGCCGCACCGCCCCGCTGCGCGCGTGAGCTCACAGCGCCATGCGAAACACCGTGGTCGCCGGCTGGTCGAAGCCGAGCTTGCGATAGAGCCGGTGCGCGGCGTCGCGCGTGTTGCGCGACGTGAGCTGCACGCGCGCCGCACCGGCCTCGCGCGCGCGCCGGATCGCCTCGCGGGTCAGCGCTTCGCCCACGCCGCGCCCACGAGCGGCCTCATCGACCACCACGGCATTGATCAGCGCGTGCAGCCCCGTCGGGACGCGATACAGCGTGAGCGTCAATGTGCCGATGATGTGCGGGTCGCGCGCGACGAGCAGGAACGCCCCGGGGCTGGCGACCAGCGCGGCGAGCTCCTCGCGGGTTGGCGGCGGCGAGGTGGAGAGCTGCGGAAACAGTCGTGCGCAGGCGGCGACGAGCTCGTCGTCCACCGCTCCGGCGTGCTCGATGTGCATCCGAGGATTATGCAACTCCGCGTCACCGTTCGCATCTTTGCGCGGGGGCGCGCTTAGACCCCGCAGGGTCGCCGCGCGTTGGATCGAGTCCATGCACCTCCGGTCCCGGCTGCTCAAGCCTCTGCGTGTGCTGATCCTGGTCGCGCTGGCGGTGGGCTCGGCGATGATCACCAACGCCAGCCGGGCGTACTTCGGCGAGGACCTGGCGCCGTTCGTGATCGAGAAGCTGCCGC
>DATIPJ010000690.1:0-2856 GCA_035472155.1 Kofleriaceae bacterium | reverse complement strand
TACCGGTCATTCGGAGCGTCACGGGTGTAGGTGACGACGCCTGCTCCGGCGGCGGCGCGCAGCGGGCTGCGGTCTCGCTGCGGAGATCCACCATGTGCTGATCCGTGACGTAGTAATCGTCATTGATGCGCAGCGTGAAGGTGATGCCGTTGGGCACATCGTCGATCACGAAGCCACCGCTCGCATCGCCGTGGCCATTCACGACGCGATAGCCGGCTGGACTGTCGTCAGGAACGAGCACCTGGATCACGGCGGTCGACAAATCGGTCGGCAGGTCGATATCCCCGAGAATCTGATGACAGGTGGTGTAGATGAGGCCGCGCACACTGCTGAGGCCCACGTCGGGGCTGCCTGCATCGGCGAGGCCCGCCGGCTGGCGATCCGAACACGCTACAAGCAGCATCAGCAGCGTCATCCAGGACTGACTAGGAGCGTGTGCGGCATAGAACGTGAGGTCGCGTACGCGAGCGACCTCTGGACGCCCACGTGGGCGCGAGGCCGGCGAGTGGATCCCGTCAGACCTCGACAGGTTGGGATCGACGCGGGAGCGCAGGTCTGATCCAATCGCGGCATGTCGAAGAGCTACCGTGAATGGACGGCGATGCAGTCGTACTTGCTGCCGCCATCTCCGACGGAATGGCTGCCGCAGGGACATCTCGCCTACTTCCTTCTCGACGTGGCCGAGACGATCGATATCGGGGAGATCGAGCGGGCGGTTCAAGCCAAGGACTGGCGGGGCGAGCGCCCGTATCCGCCGCGCCTGATGGTCGCGCTGCTGCTCTACGGCTATGCCATCGGCATCGTGTCGTCGCGCCGCATTGCCCGCGCGACCTACGAGGACGTTGCGTTCCGCGTGATCGCCGGCGATGCGCACCCGTCGTTCACGACGATCAATCAGTTTCGACTGGACCACCTGGGTGCGTTTCGGAAGCTGTTCGTCGAGGTCTTGCGCTTGTGCCAGCGAGCCGGATTGGTCAGCTTGGGCCACGTGGCCATCGACGGTTCCAAGATCAAGGCGAACGCGAGCAAGCGCAAGGCGATGAGCTACGAGCGGATGCAGCAGTCCGAGGCTCGGCTCGAGCAGGAGGTCGACGCGATTCTGGACCAGGCGGCGGCGGCCGACGCAGCCGAGGACGCACAGTACGGCGCCGGCGAGATGCCCGCAGATCTGCCTGCCGAGCTGCATCGGCGAGAGGACCGGCTCGCACGGATTCGTCAGGCCAAGGCAGAGCTGGAACAGGAGGCCGCGCAGGCTCGTGCCGAGGAGCTGCGGAAGCTGGCCGAGGTGCAGCGTGACAAGGCCGCCGACCCGACCGTGCCAACTCGTGAGAGGGCCGCCGCAGCAACGCGTGCTGACAACCATGAAGCAGATGCCGACGAGCTCGATGACAACGACGGTCCTCCACCGAGCAGCGATGCCGATATGCCGCATCACCGCGTGCCGACCACGCCGGAAGGTACGCCGACGCCCAAGGCGCAACGCAATTTCACCGACGCCGACAGCCGCATCATGGTGCACGACGGTGGCTTCGTGCAGGCGTACAACGCCCAGATTGTCGTCGACGATGCTCACCAGATCATCGTCGCTGAGGCGGTGACGAATCAGCCACCAGATGCCGAGCACTTGGTGCCGATGATTCACCGTGCGGTCGTTAACTGCGACGACGTTCCCGACACAGTTACCGCGGACGCCGGATACTTCTCCGACGGCAACGTTCGAGCCGCTGAACGTTACGGCTGCGATCCATACATCCCGGTCGATCGGCAGCGTCGGTCCTCCGATGGAGGCGGGCGACAATTGCCGCCAACCCCCATGCGCGAACACATGCGACGCAAGCTCGAAACCCCGACGGGTAAGGCGATCTACGCCCGGCGCAAATGCACCGTCGAACCCGTGTTCGGTCAGATCAAGGGCGCGCGGGGCTTCCGACGATTCTCGCTGCGCACCCGCGTGAAGGCGGCGGCCGAATGGACCCTCGTCTGCCTCACCCACAACCTCCTGAAGCTCTTCCGCGCAGCTGGGCGCCAGCAACTCGCCGCAGTGGCGGCCTGACCGCTGCGCCACCCGCAGCCGGTCGAGGAGACCGGCGCGGCACCCAGCGCCGCAAACTATGCCGCACACGCTCCTAGCCATCGCTTGCCGGCGGGCGGCAGCAGCGTAGGATCGACACGATGCCGATCCGCTCCGCGCTCCGCCGTACGTGCCTCGCGCTCGGGGCGCTCGGGGGGCTCGCGATGCTCGGGGGGTGTGGGAAGTCGGCGCCGGCGCGCAGCCTCGACCTCGATGCGATCCGGATCTCGGGCGACGCGCGGATGCGGACCGACGTCGTCGGCGACGGAAAGTTCGCGAGCACGGCGAGCTTCGTTCTGGTCGACGCGGAGAACACGGCGGCCGAGGGCGCCTACGTCACGCTCGGCGGCTCGTTCACCGATGCCTCGGGCGCGGCGATCGGTACGCTCAAGGCGCAGTCGCTGTGGGTCCCCGCGCACGAGTCGCGGACGTTCGCGCTGGTCGACGCCGAGCGCGTGCCGCGGCCGGCGGCCACGTCGGCGCGCATCAAGGTCCATGGCGCCGTGATCCCCGACGAGCCGCCGCGCGCGCAGATCACGGAGCTCCATGCGTTAGACGACCGCGGCAAGATCGTCGTGCAGACGTACCTGGTCAACAGCGCCGAGCGCCCCGGCCAGATCATGGTGATCGGCTCGTTTCACGACGCGCACGATCAACCGATGACGCGCCCGTTCCAGATGGTGGAGCTCGCCGGCCACGACCGTCGCGTCGTGCAGTTCGTCGGGCCGCAGGGCTCGACGCGCGGGACGATCTACGTCGGCGACACAGTCTACTGACTACAGATC
>DATIPJ010000689.1:0-11643 GCA_035472155.1 Kofleriaceae bacterium | reverse complement strand
GCCGCGCTCGGTGATATCCCCCATCGCGACGACGAAGCGCAGGTCGGGCACCGCGGAGATCGCGCGGAACACGTCGTCGACGATCGGCAGCGCGGTCTGGATATCGGCCATGGCCGCGATCCGGTACGGCTCGATGCGGTCGGCGTCGGGCGGCGCGATGCGCAGGGTGTGGCTGCCGGCCGCGAGCGCGAGGCTGAACGTCGCCTCGGTCGGAAAGCCGCCCGGCTGGCGCGCGTGGACGGTGCCGCTCTCGGTGAGCACGGCGTCGACCAGCGTGTTGCGCGCGACGATCGTCCACATCCCGGCCGACGTCGGGTCGAGCGTCACGGTCAGCGCGAGATCGGGCGTCTGCGACCATAGATCGATCCGGCCGTCGGACAGATCGCGGATCGCCGCGAGCCCGCCGGCCGCCTCGACGGTGATGCCGCCGAGCCGGGCGCCGCCGACGTCGAGCTCGGCGAGCGCGCGCTGCTCGCCCGGGCGCGTGCAGGCGGCGAGCGCGAGGAGGGTCAGCGCACGCGTCGCGGGTCGCATCATGGGCGGCCTCCTCGATAGCGCAGCCCGAGCGTGGTGACCCAGGCGTTGCCGATCTGCAGCTGGCCGCGCACCGCCCACGGCCCCGTGATCCGCAGCTCGCTGCTCGCGCCGAAGCTGCCGAGGAAGCCGGCCGCGTGCGACGCGGCGAGGCCCCCGGCGAGGCCATCGCGGCGATGGTCGTAGAACAGCCGCAGCTCGCCGCGGTCGCCCAGATAAGCGCCCCAGGCGAAGCCGGCGAGCAGGATCGCGTCGAGGTCGTGGCGATCCATCGGATACGCGGTGCGCACGAGGCCCGCGCCGACCGACAGCTCCACGAAGCTGCCGTCGACGGCCGGGTCGAGCCGGCCGAGATCGAGCCGGCCGGCGAGCTCGGTCTCCGCCGTCGCGGTGCCCACGCGATCGTCGTCGTCGCGATCGAGCCGCAGCGCGGCGCGCACCACGAGCCGGCTGCCATCGGCGACCGCGCGGCCCGACGCGGCCGGTCCCAACAGTCGCCAGCGCGCGCCGGCCTCGCCCGCGCGCGATGCGCCGCCAGCGTCGAGGGTACCGCCGCCGTCGAGGCCGAGCCGACCGAGCTCGACATGGCCGGCCGCGGTGAGCAGCGCGCGCTCGCGATAGGCGTCGTGCAGCCACGTGGTCCCGGCATCGATCGACCACGGCGGCAGTGCCAGCGGCCGCGGCTCGACGCGCCGCCCTCCGGCCGCGACCCAGATGTCGGCGAACCACGACGACAGGAACAGCCCCGTGCCGCCGACGACGAGCGGCACGCCCGACCAGATCGTGTACGGGCTGCTGCCGGTCGCCACGATCGGCGCTCCGCCCGCGATCAGCGCGGCCAGCCCGATCCCGCCAGTCGCCGCGAGCCGCCGGGCCGCACGGCGCTCGCCGACCACCCAGCTGCCCGCGCCGCGCACCAGCACACCGGGGACGATCGCAGCGCCGATCGCCGCCGCCCGTCGCCCCGCCGAGACATCCGGCGGTTCCTCCGGATCCACGCTGTTCGGGCTCGCCGTGGCCGGGCCCACCGTCGCTGCGATCAGCACGGTGGCGAGCGCATGGCGGCGAAACATTGCGCCAAGCCTAGCCCGCGCCGCGCCGGTCGCCACGCGCGGGCAGCATTTCCTCCGCGCGGCTCACAGCTCGTGGGTGGCAAATGCGAGCACGTCGTCGATCGCAGGAGCGCCGGTCGCGAGCATGACCAGGCGGTCGAAGCCGAGCGCGATGCCAGCCGATGGTGGCAGACCCTCGGCGAGCGCGGCGACGAGCCTGTCGTCGATCGGATAGACCGGCCGGCTGCGGGCCCGCCGCGTCGCCTGGTCGTGCTCGAACCGGGCGCGCTGCTCCACGGGGTCGGTCAGCTCCCCGAAGGCGTTGGCGAGCTCGAGGCCGCCGACGTACGCCTCGAAGCGCAGCGCGGTCCGCGGATCCTCGGGCCGCCGGCGCGCCAGGGCGGCGAGCGGCGCAGGCCAGTCCTCGAGGATGACCGCCCGGTCGAGCGCCGCGAGCGCCGGATCGACGCGGGCGAGGAACGCGGCGAAGAACGCATCGTCCCACGCGGTCCCGTCGGCGACGGCGATCCCCGCGCCGCGCACGGCAGCGACCAGCGCCTCCGCCGGCTCGTCGCCGACGACGTCCACGCCGGCCCACGCGCGCATCGCCTCGCGCACGGTCATGCGCTGCCACGGCGGGGTGACGTCGATCGCGCGGCCGTCGATGCGAGCGACCGCCGCCGCGCCAGGCGTCGCGGCGAGGGCGCGCACGACGTCGGCGACCAGCTCCTCGGTATCGCGCGCGATGTCGTCGAGCTCCGCGTATGCGCGGTACCACTCGATCATCGTGAACTCGCTCGCGTGGTGCGGCCCGTGCTCGCCGGCGCGGAAGCACTTGCAGACCTGGAAGATCCGCTCGCAGCCGGCGGCGAGCAGCCGCTTCATCTGGTACTCGGGCGAGGTGATCAGATAGCCCTCGCCTGCCGCGACCGCGTCGAGGTGGATCTCGAGGCCCGGGCTCGGCACCAGCAGCGGAGTCTCGACCTCGAGGAAGCCGCGCTCGGCGAAGAACCGCCGCACGGCCGCGAGCGCCGCCCCGCGCGCCTCGAGCAGCGCCAGCCGCCGGCGCGAGAGCCGCGCGACCTCGGTGCCCGGGCCTGGATAGTCGCCGCCGCCGAACGGGCGAATCACCGCATCGCCGTCGACCAGGTCGCCCGGCCGCCAGCTGGGCCTCGCGACCACCCGCACATCGCGCCGCTCGCCGCGCACGATGGCGATCTCGCCGTCGATCGCCAGGACGCGACCGCGCGGTCCGCTCACCGGGTCACTTCGCGACGCGCTCGACGTACTCGTGCGTGCGCGTATCGATCTTGATCGTGTCGCCTATCCGGATGAACAGCGGCACGCTGACGGTCGCGCCGGTCTCGACGGTGGCGGGCTTCTGGACGTTGCCGCTGGTATCGCCGCGGACGCCCGGCTCGGACGCGGTCACCTCGAGGAACACGAAGGTCGGGAGGGTGACGTCGACGGGGCGCTCATTGAAGAACACCACCGTGCAGGGCAGGTTGTCCTTCATGAGGTCATGGGCGGTGCCGATGAGGTCGGCGCTGATCGTGACCTGCTCGTAGTTGCTCTGGTCCATGAAGACCAGATCGCCGCCCTCCTTGTAGAGGAACTGCATATCGCGGGTCTCGACGTTCGCCGGCTCGAGCTTCTCGCCCGAGCGGATGTTGCGTTCGACGACTGCGCCGGTCAGCAGGTTCTTGAACTTGGTACGGGTGAAGGCCGCACCCTTGCCAGGCTTGACGAACTGGAACTCGACGATGGTGTACGGGTTCCCGTCCATCAACACCTTCAGGCCCTTGCGGATATCGGACGTATCGTACATGACCCGGCACGTTTACCCTGCGCGCTACATCGCTGTCAAACATCGCCTTGCACGCGGTTTTGCTGCCTTCCGACGAGACTTCGGATCGGGCCGAGCATGGTAGATAAGCCCCGCGATGGAGGCCTCCGCGCACTACCGCCACCTGTGGACGCTCGGGCGAGACGAGTTCCTGGCGGCGGCTGCTCCCGCTGCGCTCGTCCGCTACAGCGCATCGCGGGCGGGATCTGGCTCCCTCGGTATGACCACGCAGACGCTCGACCGGGACCTGCGGAAGGAGCCCGATCCAGGGGTGGACGGAGCGGGGCTGCATGGCAGAGTCACGGCGGAACCCACCGAGATGGAGATCTACCCGCTGGCGAAGAAGCCGGGCGCTTCGTTTCGCGACCGCATCACGATCGGGCGCACGTCGAACAATGACGTCGTGATCGTGGATCATTCGGTATCCCGCCTGCACGGCTATGTGCGCCAGACCGATGGTTGGCTGTACGCCGATGCGGGCTCGAAGAATGGCAGCTGGCTCGACGACCAGCGGCTCGAGCCGCGGCGAGAAGCGCCGCTGTCGACGGGCGCGGTGCTCCGCCTCGGCGACGTGGTCACGACGTTCTATCCCGCGGCACATCTATTCGACTTGCTTGGAGGCGACCATGGCCGTCGGTGAATGGGATCAACGCCAGCTGTGCCCCGACGGCGCGTGCGTCGGGGTGATCGGGCCCGACGGCACCTGCAAGGTGTGCGGGCGCGCGGCACCCAACTGGGGCGACGAGCGCAAGCGCGGGCTGATCGATCCGCCCGACGAGGATGCGAGCGAGGATGACGACGACCTCGACGACGACGGGCTCGCCGCCGATGGCAGCGATGGCGATGAATACGACGACGACGACGACGCTGCCGCGGACGACGACCATGGCCACGACGACGGCGACCGCGCCGGTCTGAGCGGGTCGTCGGGCGAATGGGGCGATCGCCGGCTGTGCGCCGACGGCACCTGCATCGGCGTCCTCGGCGCCGACGGGCGGTGCAAGGTGTGCGGCCGCACGCCGGCGCAGGTCCAGGCGGGTGCGGCGGGAAGGGCTGCGGCACCGGCCGCGACGTCGGAGGCGATCGCCGGCACCACCGACGACAAGGCGCCCGAGCGCAGCGACGGCGAGGCACCGCCATGATGCCGTTGCGCGCGACCATCGTCGGCGCCGGAGGCCTCGGTGGGCCGCTCGCGCTCTCGCTCGGGGCGGCAGGGATCGAGCTGGCGATCGTCGACCACGACCGCGTCGAGCTGTCGAACCTGCATCGCCAGATCCAGTTCACCTCGCTCGACATCGATCAGCCCAAGGCGTCGCGCCTGGCGGATGTCGTGGTCTCGCGCGGCGGCCGCGCGCGCGGGATCGCGGCGCGCTGGACCCCGGAGACCGCGGATGAGCTGGCCAGCGACGCCGACGTGATCGTCGATGGCAGCGACGACCCGGCCACCAAGTTCTCGGTCGCCGACTGGGCGGTCGCCCACGGCCGGTGCTACGTGATCGCGGCGGCGCTGCGCTACGGCGGCAACGTGATGGCCGGCGCGCCCGGTGCGGGCTGCTACCGCTGCCTGTTCGAGGATCCGGTCGAGGCCCCGAGCTGCGCCGACGCCGGCGTGCTCGGCCCCGTGGTCGGCGCGATCGGCGGCGTCGCGGCGGCGGTCGCGCTGGCGCTCGTGCGCGGCGATCGCTCGCTCGCGGGCGCGCTCCTGGTGTTCGACGATCTCCGGCAAGCGGCCGAGCCGCGGGTCGTCCGGTTCGCTCCGCGCGCCGGCTGCCCGGCGTGTGCGCGCGCGCCGATGTCTCCCACGGCGACGCCGATCCGCGTCGCGGAGGTTCAGTGATGCCGAGCATTCGAGTCCCCAGCGGTCTGCGTACCTTCACCGGCGGCGCCGCCGATATCGAGGTCGCTGCCACGACCGTGCGCGATGCGCTCACCGAGCTGGATCGCCGGCACCCCGGCATTGCGGCCAAGCTACTCGACAACGGCGCGGTCAAGCCGTTCATCCGGATCTTCGTCGGGCCCGACGACATCGGCGGGCTCTCGGGGCTCGAGACCACGCTCGCGGAGCGCGACGAGGTCGCCATCGTGCCCGCGATCGCCGGCGGCCGCGATGCGTGACGAGCAGGTGCGGCGCTACGCGCGCCACATCCTCTTGCCCGACGTCGGCGGCCTCGGCCAGACCGCGCTGATGGTCTCGGCCGCCAAGATCGAGCTCCGCGAGAGCGAGCCGGCGGCCGAGCTGATCGCGACCCAGTACCTCGCCGCCGGCGGCGTCGGCAAGATCGTGATCCGCGGCGCGACCGAGGCTCAGATCGCCGACATCGCCGCCCACGCCGCGGATAGCGCGCTCGCGACCGACGGCGACGGCCGCGAGATCGGCCTGCAACCGCGGCCCGCCTGGTGGCCTGCGACCACGCCCCTCGCCGGCGACGCCACCGCGCTCGCGTTCTGGCGCGGCGGGCTCGCAGCCCTCAAGTGGATGGCCGATATCGCGAACCGGTGACCCCGATCGCGATCCCCGCCGAGTTGCTCGAGGCGATCTACGCCCACGCGATCGCTGCATTCCCCGACGAGTGCTGCGGCTACCTGATCGGTCGCTCGCCCGCGCTCGTCGACGGCGCGGTGGCCTGCCGCAACGCCCAGGCCGACGGCGAGCATCCGGTTGCGCCGGCGCGCGGGGCCGACACCGGGTTCGTGATCACGGGCGCCGAGCTGTTCCGCTTCGCGCGCAGCTTCGACGGCGATCACCCGGCGCGCATCGTCTATCACTCGCACACCAACGGGCGCGCGTATTTCTCGGCGGTCGATCGCCAGGTCGCCGCGGTCCCCGGCTGGACAGCCGGGCCCCGCGGATCGGTGACACGGGGAGGCCCCGCGTACCCGGTGCAGCACGTGGTGATCGGCGTGGCGACGGGCGCTGCGTCCGACGCTGGCTCGCCGGCGGTCACCGAGGTCGCCCAGTTCGCGTGGTCCGCGGCCGACGGCGACTACGTCGAGGTGGCGCGCTGGGTGCCCGGAGGGCGGGCGTGAAGCTCGGCATCGTGCTGGCGACGCGCGCCGACCTCGCGCACGCGGCCGCGCTCGCGCTCGCCGCCCGCCGCGCGCGCCACGAGGTGGCGATGTTCGCGATGGACGCCGGCTGCGGCGCGCTCGCCGAGGCGCCCGCGCTGGTCACCGCGCTGCTCGACGCCGACTGCGAGATCATCGTGTGCTCGAACAGCGCGGTCGGCATCGACCTGCCCGAGGGCGTCGTCCGCGGCAGCCAGGATGACCACGCGGCCGTGGTCGGGACCTCGGATCGCCTGGTCGCGCTGACCTGAGGCAAGATGCGGATCCTCATCGTCGCATCCAGCCGCGATCCCCACCGCCAGTCGGAGGCGCTCCGGGCCGCGCTCGGGCTCACGCTGCGCGGCGCGCGCGTCGAGGTCGCGGTCGCCGAGCCGCTGCTGACGCCGCTGGCCCAGCGAGCCGCCGACACCCTGCGCTCGTTCGGCCACGCGGTGTCGACCCTCGGGGAAGACCTCAGCGCAGCGCTCGCCCGCGCCGATCGCGTGGAGATCTGGACGTGAAGACGGTGCTGCACCTGGTTCGCGACGGGGCGGCGCCGGCCGCGGTGGCCGACCGCGACTGGGTGGTGTATCTCCACCCGGCGAGGCTGGTGCGAGGCGGAACGCCGCACACCGCACCCTTCCCGCCCGGACCCATCGATCATGACCAAGTCGTCGCCCTCGTCTTCGCCGCCGACCTCGTCGTCACCTGGTGACGTCGCTGGTGAATCCGGGGGTGAGCCCGCGGGGGAGCCCGGGCACGAGCTCGATCTGTGCGGAGAGCTGTGCCCGTTCACCTTCGTGCGCACCAAGCTGGCGCTCGAGGACCTGCCGATGGGCGCCCGGCTGCGCGTGACCGTCGACCACGAGCCGGCGACCCGCAACATCCCGCGCAGCGCCGCCGAATGGGGCCAGGACGTGATCGGGGTGACCCGCCTGTCGCCGCGCACGTGGGCGATCGACCTCCGCAAGCGAGTGCGCTAGCTTCCGGGGATGGCCAAGCTGGATGCCCTGCGGGACGCGCTGCGCGGATACGACCGCGTCGTGGTCGCATTCTCGGGGGGCGTCGACTCGGCGTTCTTGCTCAAGGTGGCGGTCGATGCGCTCGGCGAGCGCTGCCACGCGGTGACCGCGGTGTCCGAGACGATGGCCCGCTCCGAGATCGCCGACACCGCGGCGCTGGCGGCCGAGCTCGGGCTGGGCGCGCGCCACCATGTCGTCGAATCGCACGAGCTCGAGCGCCCCGGCTTCGTCGAGAATCCGCCGCACCGCTGCGCGCTGTGCAAGACCGAGCTGATGGATGTCGCCCAGCCGATCGCCGCCGAGCTCGGCGCCGTGATCGCGCTCGGCACCAACGTCGATGACCTGGGCGACGTGCGGCCCGGGATCGCGGCCGCGATCGAGCGCGGCGCTCGCATGCCGATGGTCGAGGCCGGCCTCACCAAGCCCGAGATCCGCGCGCTGTCGCGCGAGCTCGGCCTGCGCACCTGGGACAAGCCACAGCTGGCGTGTCTGTCGTCGCGGTTCCCCTACGGCACGCAGATCACGCCCGAGCGCCTGCGCCGGGTCGACGCCTTCGAGGACGGGCTGCGCGCGCTCGGCTTTCGACAGCTCCGCGTCCGCTTCCACGACGCGATCGCGCGGCTCGAGATCGACGCCGCAGAGCTGCCCCGGATCGTCGAGGTCCGCGAGGCCGTGGTCGCGCTCGGCAAGCAGCTCGGCTTCACCTACGTCGCGGTCGATCTCGCGGGGTTCCGCTCGGGCTCACTCAACGAGGTGCTGCCCGCGGAAGCGCTGATCAAGCTCCGCCCCGGCCGCGCCTCGTGATCCGCGCCGCCGCGGTCGCAGCGGTGACCGCGCTCGCCGTCCCCGCCCGCGCGCCCGCCGAGCCGGCGAAGCCCGCGGTCCCCAAGAAGGACCTGGCGGCGCAGGCCAAGTCGACGCGGCATGGCCCGCCGCCCGTGCCCGGCGCGCGGCCGGCGAAGCTCGTCAACCTGCACAACTTCTGGACCAAGGAGTGGCTCGCCGTCGAAGCCGGGTCACCGCCACGCCAGGCGACCGTCGACCGCTTCCTGCGCGACCACTTCACCAACAAGCCGTCGACGATGGAGCCCCGGCTGATCGACATGGTGGTCGCCGCGGCGACCAGCTTCCACTCGGACGTCGTCGAGGTGGTCTCGGGGTTTCGCCACCCTAAGTACAATCTCATTCTGCGCAAGAAGGGCCATCAGGTCGCGCGCGACAGCCAGCACACCCACGGCAACGCGATCGACTTCGCGATCCCGCACGTCACCGTGCAGGCCCTCGAGGCCTGGGCCCGTGCGCAGAAGCTCGGCGGGGTCGGCATCTACCCGGAGAGTGGCTTCGTGCACATGGACACCGGCCCGATCCGGACCTGGTCGGGCGAATAGGGTCGCGCCGCGGCGCGCGCCCGACGGCGATGCGCTGTTACAGTGGTGTCATGGCAGGCAGCGACCTCCTGGTGTGGCTCGACATGGAGATGACCGGGCTCGAGCCCTCCCGCGAGCGCATCATCGAGATCGCGACGATCCTGACCGACGGCCAGCTCCACGAGATCGCGGTCGGCCCCGAGCTGGTCATTCACCAGTCCGACGAGATCCTCGCAGCGATGGACGACTGGAACACCAAGCATCACCGCGCGTCAGGGCTCACCGAGCGCGTGCGGGCGTCGTCGGTGACCGACGCAGAGGCCGAAGCCGCCACGATGGCGTTCATCAACGCGCACGTGGGCAGCCGGGAGCGCCCGGTGCTGGCAGGGAACTCGATCCACCAGGACCGCCGGTTCATCCGGCACTACATGCCCGCGCTCGAGAAGCGCCTGCACTACCGGATGGTCGACGTCTCCACGATCAAGGAGCTGGCCCGGCGCTGGTTTCCCCAGATCACCGCCCGGCAGCCCCAGAAGCACGATACCCACCGGGCGCTCGACGACATCCGCGAATCGCTCGAGGAGCTGCGGTTCTACCGCAACCAGGTGTTCCTGCCCGCGCCCCCGCCCGCCTCGCCTTCGCCGCCGGACTGAATACGATGACGAGGGGGGTGGCCCTGAAAACCGACACCCCCTAGGATGATCGCACCTGCGCATGGCGAAGAACACGCTCGTGATGATCATGGCGGGTGGCAAGGGTTCGCGGCTCGGACCGCTGACGGTGCACCGTTCCAAGCCCGGCGTACCGTTCGCCGGCCGCTACCGGATCATCGACTTCGTCCTGTCGAACTTCGTCAACTCGGGCTACCGGCGCATCTACGTGCTCACGCAGTACATGTCGTCGAGCCTGATCAAGCACCTGTCGCGCAACTGGCGGCTGTCGGGCTTCGGCGAGTACATCGAGGTCGTGCCTGCGCAGATGCGGCTCGGCGAGTTCTGGTACCGCGGCACGGCAGACGCCGTGTACCAGAACCTCAACCTGGTGCGCGACGCGCGCGCCGAGCACGTCGCCGTGTTCGGCGGCGACCACGTCTACTGCTTCGCGGTGGACCAGATGGAGGCCTTCCACTGCGACCAGCAGGCCGACCTGACCGTCGCGGCGTTTCCGGTGCCGCGCAGCGAGGCGAGCGGGTTCGGCATCATCGACGTCGACGACCGCGGCCGGATCATCAACTTCATCGAGAAGCCGAAGGACCCGCCGGAGATGCCCGGGCGCCCGGGCTGGTCGCTGGTCTCGATGGGCAACTACCTCTTCAAGCGCGGCGTGCTCGAGCGCGTGCTGGTCGACGACGGCGGCATGCCGAGCTCGCGCCACGACTTCGGCCGCGACATCATCCCGCGGCTGGTCGCCGACGGCGCGCGGGTGCTCGTCTACGACTTCGCGCAGAACCAGATCCCGGGCGAGCCCGACGACCAGCTGCCGTACTGGCGCGATGTAGGCACGATCGACAGCTACTTCACCTCCAACATGGAGCTGCGGGCGCGCGTGCCGGCGCTCGATCTCTACAACCGGCAGTGGCGGATCCGCAGCGCGCAGCGCGACTACCCGCCCGCGCGGTTCGTGCGCGCCGGCGAGGGGTTCGGCCCGGCCGAGGTCGACGACAGCCTGGTCTGCGAGGGGTCGATCATCGCGTCCGCCGCGGTCCGCGAGGTCGTGCTGTCGTACGACTGCTTCGTGCACGCCGGCGCCGAGGTCCGCGACTCGGTGATCCTGTCGGGCTGCGATATCGGCCGCAACGCGCGGCTGCGGCGCGTGCTGCTCGACAAGAATTGCAAGATCGAGCCGGGCTGCGTGATCGGCGATGACGCGGGCGCCGACCGCGAGCGCTTTCCGTTCGTGACCGAGTCGGGGATCGTCGTCATCCCCAAGGGCACGGTGGTGCCAGCCAAGGGGCCGCTGGTACTCGCCAACGACGTCGCCGAGCTGATCGGCAACGAGCCCGAGTTGCTCGGGCAGCTGCGACCGGGGACGTTCGTCGTGTCGACCCAGAGCCGCCACAGCTACGAGTCCGCCGCCGGCCCGCGGTTCAAGAAGTTCGCGGGCGGCGACCTGGGATAGCGGCCGCGTGCGCGTGCTCCACGTTGCCAGCGAGGTCGCGCCGTTCGCGCAGTCGGGCGGCCTCGCCGACGTGGTCGCGGGGCTGCCGGCGGCGCAGGCCGAGAGCTACGGCCTCGACGCGGCCGTGCTCGTGCCGCTCTACCGCGGCGTCGCGGAGCGGCTCGCAACGGCGGGCGTCGCGCTCGACGGCGGCGTCGATCTCGCGCTCGAGGTCGGGCCGCATGCGCTGCCGGCGGCGATCCGGATCGCGCGCGTGGGCCGCGTGCACTACGGCTTCCTCGACTGCCCGCTGCTCTACGATCGGCCCGGCGGGCTGTACGGGCCGCACGCCGCCGGCGAGTTCGGCGACAACCACGTGCGGTTCGCTGCGCTCGGCAAGGCGGCGCTCGCCGCGTCCGAGCCGCTGCTCGGCGGCGCGCCCGATGTGCTGCACGTCCACGACTGGCAGGGCAGCGCCGCGGCGATCTACGCCCGGATCGCGCGCGCACCGTCGCTGATCGTCACGACGATCCACAACCTCGCCTACCGCGGCATCTTCCCCAAGGCGGTGATGGCCGAGCTCGGGATTCCGTGGTCGATGTTCACCTCGGATCAGGTCGAGTTCTACGACCAGGTGTCGTTCCTCAAGGCGGGCCTGGCGTACGCCGACGTCGCGACCA
>DATIPJ010000688.1:0-6346 GCA_035472155.1 Kofleriaceae bacterium | reverse complement strand
ACCGCGTAGTGATGGAAGCCCAACGCGACGGTTGCAGGGCGCGCCGGGGCGGCATATGAACGGGGCATGTGGTGCCTTGTTGCGATGTTGTTTGCGCTGGGCGCCTGTGGCGCGACCATTCATGGGCGGCCGCAGACCGATGTGGTGTTCACGAAGTACTCGTCGCTGTCGCGGCCGAGCGAGGTGGCGCGGCGCTCACTGCCGCCGGTCGCGTATCGGCGGATCGAGGAAGATCTGGCGGCGCGCAACCAGCGACTCGCGGACCAGGCGGTCGATCTGGCGAAGGAGAAGTTCGATATCTATGTTCCTTCGGAACAGCCGCCGCCCGGCGGGTATGGGCTGCTGGTGTATGTGGCGCCGTGGGGAGAGCCGACGCGGCCGAAGGACTGGTACCCGGCGCTCGAGAGTCACAAGCTGATCTTCGTGGCCGCGCAGAACTCGGGCAACGACAAGAATGTGCTCGACCGCCGGATCCCACTGGCGATCCTGGCGTACGAGAATGTGCGCGCACGGTTTCCGCTGAACAGCCAGCGCGTGTTCATCGCGGGTTTCTCGGGCGGATCGCGCGTGGCGGGGATGGTGGCACTGGCGTATCCCGATGTGTTTCGCGGGGTGATCATGAATGCCGGGTCGGATGCGATCGATGGCTCGGTGCAGGGCGAGGGGAACTTCAAGCCGTCCGCCGAGCTGTTTCGGGCGTTCCAGCGCTCGCGGCTGGTGTACGTCACCGGCGAGGAGGATCCGGATCACGTCCAGCAGGACAAGGTCAGCCGGGAATCGATGCGCGACAACTGCGTGCTGGACATCCGGGATGTCGTCGAGCCGCACGTCGCGCACCGCGCGGTGGATGGGACGGTGCTCGACCGCGCGCTCGATGCGCTGGATGCGCCGGCGTCGGTCGACGCCGACGAGCTCGCGCACTGCAACGAGCGCGTCGAAAGCAGGGTCACCGCCGCACTGGGCAAGGTCTCGGCTGCGATCGCGCATGGCGATCACGAGGAGGCGCGCACGCAGCTGATGGCGATCGATGCGCGCTATGGCGGCCTGGCCGCGCCGCGCAGCCTCGAGCTGTACGCCAAGCTGAGCGCGAAGAAGTAGCGTATCGCCCGCATGCGCAGTCCCGTGCGCGGACGCGCGTGGCGCAAATGGCTGCGGGGTCGCGATGTCTGCCAAATGCCGACCGGCCGGGCGCTGCCATGTTCTGCAGCAAGGGCCCGTACGGTGCGCGTCGTCGGCGCCGACGTAGGCGCGGACCTACAGGCCTTGTGAGTGAATCCGTACGGTGATCGTACAGCAACGCTGTGCTTCCATCGGTCCGACCATGGTGGACGCTCGGACCAAGGGTCCGATTTCCATGGGCTATGTGTTACAGGCGATGAGCGTGAACAAATTTGCCAGGTCGTCGTTTCGGATTCGCAGAGCCCATAGTCGCGGCGATGCCGAAGCTCATGGCGCGGCGGCCGCGGCCGAACACGCAGGCGGCGCGATCGCCGGTCGCGGATGATATGGCGGCCCGGCCCACACGCGACATCGGGGAGCTCCGCGAGCTGGCAGCGTTGCACGAGCCGTTTCTTCGGGGCGCCGCGCTCCGAATCACAGGTGACCGGGAGCTGGCCAAGGATCTGGTCCAGGAGACGCTGGCGCGCGCGCTGGTCAATTTCCACCGATTCCAGCAGGGCACGAATGCTCGCGCGTGGATGGTGACGATCCTGACTCGCCTCTACTATGACCACCTCAAGCACCAGGACGTGGTGAACAAGGCGAGCGCCCAGCTCGTGACGCTGGAGGTCACGGAGTGTGACATGGGCCTGATGCCGGCGGAGTCCGAGGAGAAGCTCCATGGGGCGATCGAGGCGCTCGAGCCCGATCTGCGCGCCGTGGTCGTATGCTGTTACTTGCAGGGATTGAGTTACAAGCAGGCTGCCGCGACACTGAATGTGCCAATCGGCACGATTTCTACACGTCTGATGCGTGCCCGCGAGCGGTTGAAGACCTTGCTCACCGAGGAGAGTTGAGGCAATGCGCAACACGACGCTGCACTCTCGCCATGGACGCCGTCCATCGGGAACGCTCTGGATTGCAGATCCCGGTGCAACAGAATCATGCAGGGTTTCGTGGAAGCGAACCGTGAACAAAGACGCTCCCTCGTCGTTAGCGTTTCAAAGGGCGGTGATTCGAGGACAACGAAATCGCGCCGCGGGAGCAGGAGGCTCCTGCCGGCCGGATGTCGCAGCTGTGGTCCCAACGCAGTTCGAGGTGTTCCACCCCTTGACCGCAACCACATGCGTTCCCGTGAGGCCTCGCGATTCCGCATCGCGCCATGAGCGCGGCCGGAGCGCGGTCCATGCGCAGTCGTTTGCGCGCGGGATTCGCTAATCCACCACGAGCCGGGATGTGTAGCCATGAGCCTTTGTTCCGACCTGACCAGTTTTGCCGACGGTGAGCTCGAGCCCGGGCGCGCGAATGCGTTTCGCGAGCACTTGCGAACCTGTGAGGCGTGCCAGGCCGGGCTCATCGAGGCGCTGCAGCTGAGCGCGCAGCTCAGCACGATCAAGCCCACGCGAAAGCGTGCGCTGCAGGCCGCCGGGTACGCGGTCGAGGCTGCGGCGCAGGGCGTTGCACAAGGAGTGAACAAGGCTGCACAAGGGATCTCGAAAAGGTGGAAACGAGCTATTCAGTGGAGCACTGGAGTATTGATCACATCGGGAGTCACGATTGCGATATGGCTACGGCCCGGATCCGTGGATGTGTTCGCGGGCCAGCACAAGCGGTTCAGCGACATGCGGTTCGCGCTCGCCGAGGCATCGGTCTACAAGCCGCTGCCGGACGTGGTGCTCGGCGCCGAGCCCGCGAGCGCGCCCGCTGACCGCATCTCGCATGCCGCGATCAGCAAGCTCGAGAAGCGCGGTGATCGGCACGCCGTCGTGATCGCTCAGGTGTGGAACGGCCAGAAGCCCGCCGACGCGCTCGCGGAGCTGCGCACGCTTCCGCAGACCGACGCGGTGCGCGCCGATCGGGCCGCGCTCGAAGCGATGATGGTGAGCGACGATCATCTCCAGGGTGTCCAGGCGGTGCTCGCGGAGCTCGAGGCGTTGAGGCGCAGCAGCGACCCGGCGGTCGCGCGGTCGGCGCGCTGGAACTATGCGCTGGTGCTGGCCAAGCTCGGACTCCAACTCAGCGCTGCCGCGGAGCTCGAGGCCATCGGGTACGAGGGCGAACCGGGCTGGGCGGGCGAGGCGCTGCGGCGCGCGAAGGCGCAGTCAGACGCTGCGCGAGCGCTCCGGCGAACCCTCGACGGCGCAGAAGCCGCCGCGAAGTTGCTGGTCGAAGGCGGGCCTGCACCGCGGGCGGAGCTGGTCGCGGCGCGCCCCGGGCTCATCCGCGCATCCTTCTATCAGGCGATCCGCACGGCAACGACGGCCGAGCGGGTGGCGTCGCTGGCGCCGCTGGCCGCCGCACTCGATAGCGCCGGCGATCCCGGACAGCACACCCTGCGCGACTACGTCGAGCGCGTCCAGAAGCTCGACTTCAAGCGCCGGGCGCCGTTCGCGCGGGCGTTCGCGGCCATGCTGACGCGCGCCTCCGTGCCCGAACCGATCGCTACCCAGCTGGTCACCGAGAGCGATTCCGACGACGTCGCGGACATCATCATGGGCGCGATGTTCGAGCGCAACACCGTGGCCGGTCACCGCGACTGGTTCCTGCGGATGGCGCGGCGCGCGAGCGATCCATGGCTCGAGGTCGTGCTCGCATTCTCGATCGCGGACGCGGAGCTCGCGCGCGGGAACACCAAGGTCGCCGAGGCTGCGATTCGCGACGCCGCGCCACGATGCGCAGCCTCGGTCGCGCTCACGTATCCGTGTGTCCGCCTCGAGCGCCGGTTCGGGAGGCTGTACGCCGACCTTCACCGGGTCGTCGATGCCGAGCGCATCTTGCAGCCCGCACTGCATCGAGCGCGTGGCGTGGTCGAGGTCCGAGAATACCGCTTGCTGCTGAACCAGGCCGCGGACACCGAGCGGTTTCGCGCGGCAACGGCACTGGTCCGCGCGTACGAGAACGAGATCCTCCGGCTGGGCGACCCGAACGCCCCCGACGGCGATTGCAGGTTTCGCGGCATGGCGCACCGCATGCTCGCCGGCGCGGCGGTCCTGGATCTCGATGGCCCGGGCGCGCGCCGGTATCTCACCGAAGCGCTGAAGTGCAGCGAGCACAATGCGTTCCTGGCCAGCCTGCTCACCGACGTCGCGCGGCTCGAGCCTGGCGGCGACGATCTGGCGGAGCTCGAGAAGATCCTCGGCGATGCGCGTGCGAAGGGCCTGACCCCACCCGACGCACTGCTCGCCGACGTGACCGAGGGCCGCCTCCGCATCGAGCGCCAGCCCGCCCGAGGTGCCGAGCTACTCAACGCCGCGATCGCCACGGCGGATCGCGTGATCGCCAGTACCGAGACGAACCCGACCGACGCGATGACCGCCAGGAAGGCGCGCGCAGGGGCCTATACCGTGCTGGCGCTCGACGCCGCGCGCGCGGGCAACCCTACGCTGGTGCTCGATCTGATCGCCCAGGACCTCGGGTTGCCGACGCCGGCCGGCTGCACGGTCGGCCTCGTCGCGGAGGGTGGGCGTTCCGCCGTCGTGGTGCGCGATGCCGCGGGCCACGATCGGGCGCCGCCGGATCTCGATCGCCGCCCATCGTCCGCGCCGCCGAAGGTTCCCGACGATCTGGCGCGTGGCCTGTCGAGCTGCGCCCGTGTGACGGTGATGGCGCCGGCCGCACTCCAGGGTCGACCTCGCGTCCTGCCGCCGGAGCTGGCGTGGAGCTATGCCACCGGCCCTCACGCGGTCCCATCCACCGCGGCCGAGGAGCGACGCGCACTGGTCGTCAAAGACGTCAAGCCCCCCGCGGACCTCGGCCTCGCCGTCCTGGACCCGCTTGCGCCCGATGACCAGCCGGCGACCACCTTGTCGGGAGTCGACGCCACGCCGACGCGCGTGGCCCTCGCCATGACCGACGTCAACGAGATCCACTTCCACACCCACGCGCTCACCAACCCGGCGATCTCGGATGCGGCCTTTCTGGCGCTGTCGCCGGAGCCCCGGGGGGATGAGTACGCGCTCACCGCCGAGGCGGTCAGCAAGCTGAAGCTGCAGGCGCATCCGCTGGTGGTGCTCGCGGCATGCAACTCCGCGCAGGGGGCGCACTACGAGCACGCGCCGCTCAGCCTACCCGCGGCGTTCATCTTCTCAGGCGCGCGCGCCGTGTTCGCGACAACCACCGACATCCCCGACAGGAATTCGGGCCAGTTCTTTGCCCGCGTCCTGGAACGCGTCCGTCACGGTGCCGACCCAGCCGCGGCACTTCGCGATCAACGGATCGAGAGCATGGCCGCGCAACCGTGGGTGGCGGATGTGATTCTGTTCGACTGAGGCGGCGAGTCCTCGAGTCGCCGACTCCGCACCGGCAGAATGCCGGCGAGGCGATTCCCATCCTCCGAGCGGCGGCGAGACAGGTTTCGCGCAACGCGGAGAACAAGGCGAGCCGCTCGTCGTTTCTCCCATATGCCATACGCATCGACCTTCGTTCGGTCGGCAGGAGTGGCGGCCCTCGCTCGCAACGAGCAGGTTCCGCTTTGCCGCGCGCGTCTGGATACGCCGCCCAGCACCGTGCTCGACGCCATGGCCGAGGTGGTCCGCAGCCAGCTCGGAAGTGCCGCCAGTAACGAGAATGTTCGATCCGATACCCTCCGGCCCGGCCGCATCCGCCCGGTCCGGCCCGATCCCGACGGCGATATCATCGCCTTGATCGACCGCGGTCACGAGGACCGCGCCATCCGGGAGCTGTTCGAGCGCCACGGGCCCGCCGTGCTGCGCTACTGCCGCGATTCGCTGCGTGACGACGCGCTCGCCGATGACGTCCAGCAGCAGGTCTTCATCGAGGCGTTTCGCGATCTGCGCAACTTTCAGCGCCGCGCGAGCATGAAGGTCTGGCTGCTCGCGATCGCGCGCCACCGCGTGCTCGATGCGGCCAAGAAGCGCAGATCTGCGCGCAACTACTTTGCGGAAGGCAACGCCCTCACGGAGGCGGCCGACGCAGCGCCGGCGCCAGGCGAAGCGCTCGATGAGGCGCGGCTGCTCGAAGCGCTGCTCGCCTGCGTGGATGAGCTGCCGGATGGCACCCGGATGGCGTTGCTGCTGCACTACGAGCACGGGCTCGCGTTCTCGCAGATCGCGAGGCTATGCCGAGAGCGAGCCGGAACGCTGTGCGCACGGGTTGCGCGGGCGCTGCCCCTGCTGCGTCGACGCATCGAGGCTCGCCTCGCGGATGACAGCGACTACCGAGCTGCCAA
>DATIPJ010000687.1:0-4058 GCA_035472155.1 Kofleriaceae bacterium | reverse complement strand
GGGATCATCGTCGACACCGCGCGCTCGACCGTCGAGGCGATCAACAAGCTGCGCAGTCAGCAGGTTCACGTCGTCGTCGCCAACCACGTCACCCATCACTTCGATGGCGTCGGCCTGCTCGAGGGCAGCGTGCTGCACGCGCCCGAGGCGCTGCGCATTGCACTGGTGTCGTCGCCCGACGAAGCGGTCGAGCTCGATTACCGCCCCGCGCACGGCGGCACGATCATCCGCCTGATCGCCAAGCCGAGCGAGCGCAGCCGCCTGGTCGCGCTGGTCGGCGAGGGCATGAAGTTCCTCTCGCTCGTCGAGGATCAGCGCGATCTCGTGCGCAAGCTGTCGATCGATCAGACCAAGCTGCAGCGCCGGGAGACGCTGCTTGACACCGTTGTCAAGGAGCGCACCAAGGAGCTCGAGGAGAGCTACGAGAAGCTCAAGGCCGCCAACCGCCAGGCGCTGTTCGGGCTCGCCGAGGCGATCGAGGCCAAGGATCCGTATACCAAGGGCCACTGCGGACGGGTCGCCGCGTACTCGCTCGTGCTCGCCAAGGCCGCGGGCTATCCAACCGATGGTCTCGAGACACTCGAGTTCGGCGCGTTCCTGCACGACATTGGCAAGATCGGCATTCGCGATGCGGTGCTGCTCAAGCCGGGCCCGCTCGACGACGCCGAGTGGGCGCACATGCGCGAGCACCCGACGAAGGGCTACGACATTGCATCGAAGATCGCGATGCTGCACCCGATCATGCCGGCGGTGCGCAATCACCACGAGCGCTGGGATGGCTCGGGCTATCCCGACAAGATGAAGGACACCGAGATCCCGCTCGCCGCGCGCATCGTTGCGATCGCCGACGCGTACGACGCCATGGCGACCGATCGCCCGTACAAGCAGGCACTCTCGCTCGAGGAGTGCGAGTCGATCCTGCGCAAGACCGCAGGCAAGATGTACGACCCCGAGCTGATCGAGGTGTTCGTCTCGCAGCGCCTCGGTGCGCTGTATCGCGATGACTACGAAGGCCTGCCGTACGACGACGGCCAGGTCGCGTCGTCGTAGCGCTACTTCTTCGGCGCCCTGGGCGGCGCCCTGGGCGGCGACCGAGGCGGCGACCGGGGCGGCGGTAGATCGCGGCGCGCGAGCTCGGCGCCGGTCAGCCGGTACGCGACGCCGCCGCGCGTCGGATCCCACGGCAGCACGATGGGGTCGGCGTCGTCGGCGGGGACCTCGTTCCAGGTCTCGGCGGTCCAGCCGCTCGGCGGGCGCGGCTCGACCCACAGCTCGGGCCCGCGGCGACCCTTGACGATCCGCCAGCCCGCCTCGAGCAGGTTGCCCGCGAGCTGCTTGCGAACCTCGATCTGCGCGAGCGGCTGGAGCTGCCCGCTCCACACGGTCCACAGCAGCAGGAGATCGCGGCTGCCACCGTTGCCGCCTTGCGTGACGACCGCAGAGATGACGTCGAGGCCGCGCGGACCGAGCGGGACGAGATCGATGTGCTTGATGTCGGCCTGCCGCTTGACCGGCAAGGTCACGAACGCGAACCGATCGGTCAAGACGCCGATCACCGCGCCGCCCGCGACCAGGCGCTCCTTGCCCTTGCGATCCGGATCGAGGTCCGCGAGCACGTCGAGGCGCAGGTCGGACTTCTTGATCCGCGCCGCGCGCAGAAAGTCCTCCAGCAGGTCCTTGCGGTCGCCGAGCTCGATCGCGGCGGCGAGCTCGACCTCGGTATCGTCCCCGCCGGTGGCGCGGTCCGCATCGTGAAACACCGCGAGCAGCTCGAGTGCCGGCGTGGCGTCGGACAGCCCCGCGAGCGCCGCCGCCGGCACCCGCACCTCGACGGAGAAGCCGTGGGGCTGGAGCGAATCGGCGACCGCGACGCCGGGCGGCGCGATGATCCGCGACCTCGCGACCGCGTTGCCGGGGTACACCGCGATCGCCACCGGCCGGCCGCCCGCGGCGACCGTGATCTCGAGGTGGTCCTCGTGCGCACGGGCGCTCGGCTTGGCGAGGCGGACCACGCGGTCGTCCGCGACCTCGAGCGCGAGGGCGAGCGCGCCGCCGTCCCACGCGCAGCGCAGATCGATCGCCGCATCGCGCACCGCATCGGCCGCGGCATCGCGCCCCGACCCGGCGCGCGCGAGGACCTTCGCCGGCCAGTCGTCGAGCATGCCATCGATCGCGAGCTCGGCCGTCGACAGATCGTCGCACCGCACCCGCTGCGGTCCGGCACTTGCCAGCCCATGCGCGGTCAGCACGGCCACGAGCGCGATCGTTCGCATGCCTTGCGTCAGCATAGCGGTTGACGGCCGACGGGGCGATGCACAGTCTAGAGGGGACGCATGTCAAAGGTCTCCCTCCGCAACCTGCTGTCGAAGCTGACCGCGATCGCCGCGCTGTCAACACCGGCGGCCGGGGCGAGCGCCGCGGCCGGCGCCCCCGTGGAGCCGGCGCGCGAGCCGCCCGCGACCGACGAGCCCGGGCGAGGCAGCGCTGCCGAATGGCAGCGCGGTGTTGTCGACGCTGATGACACCGACCTCGACCCCGCGCTGCAGATCGACCGCGAGCAGCTCGACGGCCCGGCGGCCGCTGCCGCGCTCGGTCGCAGCCTCGCGCTCGCCCTCGCCGAGGTTCGCCCCCTGTCGGCAACGTACCTCGCCGCGAGCTGGTCGCTGTCGGTCGACCCGCTGCGCCGCCAGGCCGTCGCGCATGCCCTCGAATGGGCGTTCCCGCTCGTCGGCGACGCGCTGGTCATCGACCATCTCTCCCACGACGCCGATCCGGCCATCCGCGCCGCCGTCGCGCGTGCGGCGTGGGCCCGCCGGCACACCGGCGGCGACCCGGGCGTCCTCGAGCGCCTGAGCGGCGATCCGGACCCGGCGGTGCGCGCCGTCGCCACCTCCGCAAGGCCGTCGTAACGCTCCGCGCCGCTCGGCGACGCGAACCATCCGCCGTGGCGATTCGTCGGCAACGCTCGGTTCGAGCCGGTCGGTAGCCGTGCTATAGGGAGGCTCGTGCTGGAGACACTTGCTAAAGGATTTCGCGCCGCTCGCCAGCGGTTGACCGGCATCGCCGAGCTCAACGACGAGGTGATCGAGGATGCGTTGCGCGACGTGCGGCTCTCGCTCCTCGAGGGCGACGTCGAGTTCCGCGTCGTCAAGCGCTTCCTCGAGCGAGTCCGGGAGGCCGCGCGCGGCAAGGAAGTCGAGCTCCGCGCCAAGAGCAAGGAGTACGGCAGCCGGGCGATCACGCCCGAGCAGGCGTTCATCGCGATCTGCCAGGACGAGCTCATCAAGATGATGGGCCCGGTCGACACCGACCTGCGCTGGGCGAAAAAGGGCGCGACCGGCATCATGATGGTCGGCCTCCAGGGCTCGGGCAAGACGACCAGCGTCGGCAAGCTCGCCCGATGGCTCGAGAAGAACCACAAGAAGAAGCCGCTCCTGGTCGCGGCCGATATCTACCGCCCGGCCGCCGTCGAGCAGCTCAAGACGCTCGGCCGCCAGCTCGAGATGCCGGTGTTCTCGCTCGAGGGCAAGGACCCGGTCACCATCTGCCGCGAGGCCGCCGCCGTCGCCGGGCAGCAGGGCTGCGACGTCATCATCTACGACACCGCCGGCCGGCTCGCGATCGACGAGCCGCTGATGCAGGAGCTCGAGGATATCGACAAGGCCGCCACCCCGGCCAACATCTTCCTCGTGCTCGACGCCATGACGGGCCAGGACGCGGTCAACGTCGCCGAGACGTTCAACCAGCGCCTCAACCTCGACGGCGTGATCATGACCAAGCTCGACGGCGACGCCCGCGGTGGCGCCGCCCTCTCGGTCAAGGAGATCACCGGCAAGCCGATCAAGTTCCTCGGCATGGGCGAGTCGCTCGACAAGCTCGAGGAGTTCCGGCCCGAGGGCCTCGCCTCGCGCATCCTGGGCATGGGCGACATCGTCGGCCTGGTCAAGGACTTCGAGCAGGTCGTCGACGCGGAGAAGGCCGAAGAAGACGCCCTCCGCATGCTCAAGGGCAAGTTCGACATGCAGGACTTCCTCGAGCAGATCCGGCTCATCCAGAAG
>DATIPJ010000686.1:0-5565 GCA_035472155.1 Kofleriaceae bacterium | reverse complement strand
CGTCGGTCGCATCGCGCACGTGGGCGCCGCCGAGCTCGCGCCTCAGCCGCGTCAGGGACAAGCGCGTGATCTCCTCCCAGTTCTCGAGGTACTTGCGCTCACCCTTGGGGGACGTGAGCAGCCTGGCGATGTTGTACGGCCGCGCGAAGGAGTGGAGGTCCTCGTTGAAGGTCGCCATCAGCCACTGCCCGCTGTCGTTGGCTCCCAGAATGTCGGCGCGGCGGTTCAGGACGAAGGCGGGGTTGGGCTCCGTCGAGCGCAGGAGGAGGTCGAATGCATCGCGCACGGGGCCTACGGGTTGCGCGTGCAACGGAGTCTCCCGGTACATCGGCGCGAAGCCGGCGGCTTGCAGGAAGGCGTTGCGATCGCGGAGCGGCATCTCGAACGCCTGCGCGAGCATGAGCACCATCTCCCGGCTCGGGCTGGCGCGGCCCGTCTCGAGGTAACTCAGGTGGCGCGTCGAGACGCGGGCCTGCCCCGAGAGAGCCAGCTGGCTGGTGCCGCGCGCGCTTCGCCACTCTCGTAGCAGCTCGCCGAAGGATCGGTGATCGATCACGGCCGGCGCGGCCGGCGTGGGAGCGAGTACGGTCATGGCTCGAGGGTAGGTCCAGACCCGACGGGTGGCCATGACCTTCGAGGTTATCGACGCCGCCCCTCCGGCTGCGCAGGATGACGCTCGAGCTCGACCCGATCGCCCCGGGGCTCGGCCAGAAAGCATCCCATGCGCCGCTTCTCGATCGCCCTCGCTTGCTGTCTCGCAGCGGCATGCACCTCGGCTCGCGCTCCGACCACGCAGTCACCGTCGTCGGCGGCCTCGGCGCCTTCGTCGGTGGCGGCCGCGCCTCCACTCGCAGCCGAGGCGCCTGGCTCGTCCGCGGCATCGTCGGTGCCTACCCTCGAGGTCGAGCGGCGCACCCTCCTTGCAGAGCTCATCGCCGTCGACACGAGCCACGGTCACGAGACCGACGCGCTCCGGCCGATCGCCCGGCGATTCGAGGGCGCCGGGGTGCACGCGGACGTCTTCGAGCCCGCGCCGGGGCGTGGCACGCTCATCGCTCGGTTCAAGGGAAGCGGCGCGAAGAGGCCGCTCCTGCTCATGGCGCACGTCGATGTCGTGCCGGTGGACGGCCAGCCATGGACGGTGCCGCCGTTCCGCGCGACCGAGAAGGACGGGTTCCTCCATGGGCGCGGGGTCAGCGACGACAAGGGCATGGCGTCGGCCATTGTCGCGATCGTCCTCGAGCTCGCGCGCACCCGCGCCACGCTGTCGCGCGACCTCATCGTCGCGTTGACCGCCGGCGAGGAGAACGACAAGACCGGGATTCGCTGGATGATCGAGCACCCCGAGCTCATCGACGCCGAGCTGGCGATCGACGAGGGAGGCGCCATCGTCAGCGCGGACGACCAGTCCCGGATCGACGCCGTGGAGGTCAGCGTGACGGAGAAGATCAACCAGAATTACCGGCTCGTGGTGAAGGGACCCGGTGGACATTCGTCGCTGCCTCCGACCGACGGCGATCCCACAGCGGTGCTGGCCCGGGCCCTGGAACGAGTGGCCGCGTACCGGTTTCCGCCGCGCGTCCTGCCGGCCGTGAAGGCCCAGCTGGCGTTCCGTGCCGCGCGAGAGAAGCCGGCGGTGCGAGGCGCGCTCGAGCGGGTCGCCGCGAGCGCACCGAGGGTGACGCCGGGCGACGAGAAGATTCTCTCCACGGACCGGTACCTGAACGCGCTCATCCACACCACGTGTGTGACGACGATGTTGCAGGCATCGCCGCAGGCGAATGTGCTGCCGACGACGGCCGAGGCGGTGGTCAACTGTCGCATCCTGCCGGACGAGACGCCGGCGCAGGGCGGCGCGACGCTCGAGCGCGTCATCGGCGATCCAGCGGTGACGGTGACGCTCGAGCCGCGCGCCGGAGGCGTTGCGGCGGTGACGGAGATCGATGCGACCGTGATGGACGCCGTGCGCAAGGCCGCGGCGCGGTGGTCGGGCGCCGTCGTGTACCCGACGATGCTGATCGGCGCGAGCGACTCCCGCTTCCTCCGCGCGGCGGGCATTCGATCCTATGGCTTGTATGCATCGCCCACGTCGTTCGCGGAGGACACGGCGGGGCGCACCGCGCACGGCCCGGACGAGCGTGTGCCGACGAGATGGCTCGACGACGGCGTGCGGTTCCTGCGCGACGTGGTGCTGAACCTCGCCCGCTGAGTGGTCGGGCGGAAGGAGAACAAGATGGTGCGTGCACACGGCATGAATCTCTTCATCACGGCGGCGGTCATCGCGGCGGCATGCGGCGCTCCACCGCCGGTCGGGCCCGGCGTGCGGGCCAGCCCCGATGACGCGGAGCGCCGGAGCATCGAGCTGGGCGAGCGCGTCCGCGCCGACCAGTTCGAGGTGTACCCCGAGTACCCCACGTCGCTCCGGCCGCCGGGCGCCACGTTCGATGGGCTTCCGGACGATTCGATCGCTGCGGTCGCGGCGCGCATGGCGAAGCTCGCGTCGTGGCAGCAGGAGCTTCTCGCGATCGATCCCGCTGTGCTCGCGGACAACGTGCCGGCGCGACTCAGCTACCAGGTCGCGCGCGACGTCGTCGAAAGCGCCGTGGGCGAGCACGTCTGTCGCGAGGAGCTGTGGACCGTGAGCCCGGCGGCGAACGGCTGGCCGGCACGCTTCGCCACGCTCGTCGGGCTCCAGCCGGTCGGAAGTAACGCGCTGCGCGCGCAGGCGGTCGCCCGCTTCGCCAGGATGGGCGACTATGTCGATACGCAGATCGCGAACCTGCGCGACGGGTTGCGCGAGGGCTACCTGGCCGACGAGGGAAGCGTTCGCGCGGTCATCGCCCAGATCGAGAGGCTGCTGGCGACACCGGTGGATCGCTCGCCGTTGCTGAGCCCGGCGGACCGCGACGGCACGCCCGGCTTTCGCGCGAAGCTCATCGAGACCCTCGCCACGAGCTTCTTGCCGGCGGCCCAGCGGTATCGCGACTTCCTCGCCAACGAGTATCTCCCGCGCACGCGACCGGTGCCCGGCGTCTCGCGCAACCCGCAGGGCGCGGCCTGCTACCGGGCGCTGTTGCGCACGTACACGACGATCGATCTCGATCCCGCCGAGGCGCACCAGATGGGCTGGCGTGCGCTCGCCGCCGTCGAGGCCGACATGAAGACGCTCTCCGAGCGCAGCTTCGGGGGCGCCGACGTCAAGGCGCTGCTCGCGACCTTCCGGAACGATCGCCAGTACCGGTACAAGGACCGCGCCGAGATGATGGCGCTCGCCAACGCCACAGTCGCGCGCGCGAGGGCGGCGCTGCCGCGCGCCTTCGGCCTGTTGCCCACCAGCGACGTGACCGTCGAGCCGGTACCCGATTTTCTGGCAAAGACGGCGAATGCCCACTACGACCCCGCCGCGCTCGATGGTAGTCGCACCGCGGCGTTCCGGATCCGCCTCTACGAGCCCGAGCAGCAGAGCCGCGTGACCGACGAGGGGACGGCGTTTCACGAGGCGGTCCCAGGCCATCACCTCCAGGTCGACATCGCGCTCCATCGCCCCGCCGTTCCCCCCATCGCGCGCGAGCTGTTCAACAGCGGATACGGCGAGGGCTGGGCGCTCTACGCAGAGGGCGTCGCCGACGAGCTCGGGCTGTACTCCAGCGATGCTGACCGCATGGGCATGCTCAGCAACCGCGCATGGCGCGCCGTCCGCGTGATCGTCGACACCGGGATCCACGCGCTGGGATGGGACCGCCAGAAGGCGGTCGACACCTTGCTCGCCCACACCACGCTGTCCGAAGAGCTGGCGCAGAGCCAGGTCGATCGCTACATCGCGTGGCCGGGCCAGGCCTGTGCGTACATGATTGGCTATCTCGAGATCACGCGCCTTCGCGCCACGGCGCAGCAGGCACTCGGGGCGCGCTTCGACCTGCGCGCGTTCCATGACCGCGTGCTCGAGGACGGTGCGATGCCGCTGCCCGCGCTGCGCGCGAAGATCGAGGCGTGGATCCGTACAACCCTGGCGAGGGCGGGCGATCGATGAGCGGGCCGGGTCACGACGACGCTGCGCGCGACTCGCCCTCGTCACCCGCACTGGCGATCCCGTCGATCACGCGCGCCTACACGGCCCTCGTTCCGACTGCCGAGGGAGGCTCCGCCTTCGAGGATCGCGCGGTCTGCCTCGAGGAGCGCGTGGTCCTGCGTGGCGAATCTCCCGCGGACACGACGCAGCTCTCCGCGGCGGGCGGGGTGCTGTTCGTGCGAAGCGGTCCGTACGACCTGCCACCGCATCAGGCGCCGCGCCGGCAGTGGGTGGTCCCGCTACGCGGCCGGTTCCAGGTGACCGTCACCGACGGGACGAGTCGGCGCTTCGGACCCGGAGATCTCGTCCTGGCCACCGACACCACCGGATCCGGTCACGCAACCCAGAGCATCGGCGAACCACCGTTCGAGGTGCTCTTCGTGCCGGTGGAATAGCGCCCCACCGACGAAGTCGACCTATTTCGAGAACGGCTTGGCCGGAATCGCCGCACACGCGGGCCCCGACGAGCGCTCCACGAAGTAGCCGGTCTCGTCCGTATCCCTCTCCCAGTCGGCTCTCGAACCGTAGAAGGTGTGGGCCTTGATGCCGGCATCCAGCGGATCGTCGAGCGTGCCGGCCGTGAGGTAGACGTTCTGCTCGTCTTCCTCGGCCGGCAGTGGCGTTCCGCAGGTCTTGCAGCGGGTGATCGAATACGTCGGACGCAGCGTGAAGGTGACCTGGTGGTCTGCGCCGGTGAGCCAGTGAAAGCGCTCGCGCGGCACGATCAGAATCGTGTTTCCCATGCCCCCGCTCGTCTTGCGGCAATTCGAGCAGTGGCACATCCACACGCCTTCGAAGTCGCCCTCGATCTCGTAGGTGAGGGCACGGCACAGGCAGCTTCCTTTGCGTCGCATGGCTCGAGCGTACCCGGTCGCAGCGTCAGTGGGTGCCGGTGGCGCTGACGTCGGAGGCGCGGCTGCGCGGCGGCGCATTCTTGACGTACTTGTCGAACCAGCGGAGCTCCTCGTAGGCGAGCTGCTCGTTGGACTCCATGGCCGCGTACCAGTGGGGCTCGTGGGGGAGCATCACCAGGCGCGCGATGCCGCCGTTGCCGCGGATCGCCTCGTAGAACTTGACCGACTGCTGCGGCGTGGTGCCGGGATTTGCGTCATCGGAGCCGTGCATGAGAAGCAGCGGGGCCTTCATCTTGTCGGCGAAGAAGTAGGGCGAGACCTTGAGGTAGACGCTCTGGCTCTTCCAGACCGATCGCCGCTCGCTCTGGAAGCCGAACGGCGTGAGGACCTTGTTGTAGGCACCGCTGGTGGCGACACCGGCGCGGAAGAAGTCGGTGTGGGCGACGAGGTTGGCAGTCATGAGGGCGCCGTGGCTGTGCCCGGTGACGCCGATGCGGTCGCGGTCGACGACGCCGAGCTCGACGGCCTTGTCGACGGCGGCGCGCGCATCGTCGACCAGCTGCTCGAGGTAGGTGTCGTAGGCCTTCTGGGGATCTCCGACGATCGGGAATGCGGCCTGATCGATGATTGCATATCCGGAGA
>DATIPJ010000685.1:0-6455 GCA_035472155.1 Kofleriaceae bacterium | reverse complement strand
GCGCACGACGTGCCGATCGCGCGCCGCCGCATCACGGATTACGCGGTGGCGGGCCTCCTGCTCACGCCGCCGCAGGCGAGCATGCTCGAGGGACGCGACGGCATCCTCGCCGCGGCCGCGGCGCTCGACTCCGACGACATGCTGCTGATGGCAGCGGCGTTCGCCGGGCGTGGCGCGGGCAGCTGCGCGTTCACCCCGGGCAACGACGTGCCGAACAACAACGGCGTGATCGAGAGCGGCACGCTGGCCGCCAAGATCGAAGTCGGCAACGTCAGCCTGATCGACGACGTCGTGTCCAACGATCACGACGGTACGCTCGATCCGGGCGAGTCGGGCCTGTTGCGCCTGACCGTGGTGAACGCCGGGCCGGTCGCCGCCGAGGAGATGAACGTGACGGCGACGACGACGAACGCCGGCGTCCAGATCGGCGCGCCGCTCCACATCCCGCTGCTTCAGCCGTTCTCGAGCATGGACCTGACGATCCCCGTCAAGCTGCTCGCGAGCGCGCCGCCCAACACCGACCTGACGATCACCGTCCGCGTCATCGCCGAGCAGACCTGCGATCGCAACGGCGTCACCGTCGTGCTGACCACGCCGCACGGCGCCACCGGCGTCGCGATCGACGGCGTGCTGTTCGCGGCGCCGGCACCGGCGGCGTCCTCGACGACCGACGAGGCGGTGTTCGAGAGCCGCGTGATCGGGAGCTTCGAGCCGCCGAGGACCAGCCTGCGCGCCGCCGACGATCAGGTCTGCATCCACAACGACACGCCGTAGCACGCTGCCCCACAGCGGCATCGCCGCGCGCCGGCGGCAATTGACGCGCCCACATCTGGCGCGCTCGCCGCCGGCGTGGACAATGATCGAATGACCGCGCAGATGTCGCGCGCCGAGGCGATCGCCACCCTGACCGCACCCGGTCAGCCGTTCGAGCTCGAGCCGCGGGAGATCGATGGCCGCATCCTTCGCACCTTCAAGCACGCGCCGCCCTCGCTGCGCGCGATGTACGAGCAATACCGCTCCGACCTACCCTTCCTGATCTACGAGGACGATCGCTACACGTTCGCCGAGGCGTGGCGCACTGCCTCGCGGATCGGCCACCTGCTCGTCCACGATCACGGCGTGGCGCCTGGCGACCGCGTGGCGATCGCGATGCGCAACTACCCCGAGTGGATCCTCGCGTTCACGGCGATCACCTCGATCGGTGCGATCGCGGTGGCGATGAACGCCCACTGGCAGATCGACGAGCTGGCGCACAACCTCGCCGACAGCGGCGCGAAGGTCCTGTTCGCCGACGCCGAGCGCGTCGAGCGCGTCGCGCAGTGCGCCCAGTTGCGGCCGCTCCCCGGGCTGCGCGTCCTGGCCGTGCGCACGCCGCATGCGCCCGACGGCGCGCGCTCCCTCGGCGACGCCATCACCGCCACCGGCGAGGTCGACATGCCGCAGGTGGCGATCGCGCCCGACGACCTCGTGATGATGCTCTACACCTCGGGCTCGAGCGGCTACTCCAAGGGCGTTCCATCGACTCAGCGCAACGTCCTCACCGCGCTGATGTCGTGGGCGCTCGACCAGCGCATCAACGAGCTCGTCACCGGTATCGCCGCGCCGCAGCTCGCGACCCAGGCCGGCACGCTGCTCGCGGTGCCGCTGTTCCACGCCACCGGCCTGCACGCGTCGTATCTGATGTCATATCTCCTGCAGCGCCGCATCGTCTGCATGTATCGCTGGGACCCCGAGGCTGCGGCGCGCCTGATCGATCGAGAGCGCCTGACCTCGGTCACCGGGCCGGCGGCGATCACCGGCGACCTCGTGCGCGTCGCGCGCGCCGGCGGCCACGACCTCAGCTCGCTGCTCACCGTCGGCGGCGGCGGTGCGCCGCGCGCCCCCGAGCAGGTGCGCCAGATCGACGCCAGCTTCCGCAACGCCGCGCCCGGCATCGGCTGGGGCATGACCGAGACCAACGCGATCGGCACCGGCATCAACGGCGCCGAGTACCTCGCGCGCCCCGAGAGCTCGGGCCGCTGCTCGCTGGTGCTCGACCTCTCGATCCGCGACGAGTCGGGCAACGAGCTGCCCGCCGGCCAGCGCGGCGAGCTGTGGGTGCGCGGCACCTCGATGTTCCGCGGCTACTGGAACCTGCCCGAGGCCACGGCCGCCTCGTTCGTCGGCGACTGGTTCCGCACCGGCGATGGCGCGTACCTCGACGACGAGGGTTACCTGTTCATCGTCGACCGAATCAAGGACCTCATCATCCGCGGCGGCGAGAACATCGGCTGTGGCCACGTCGAGGCCGCCCTCCTCATGCACCCGGACGTCCGCGAGGCCTCGGCCTATGCCGTCCCCGACGAGCGCATGGGCGAGGAGGTCGGCGCCACGATCTACGCCAGCGACACCCTCGACGTCGAGGAGCTGCGAGAGTTCCTCGCCCAGCACCTCGCGCGCTTCGAGATCCCTCGCTACATCCTGCGCTCGCCCGGGCCTCTGCCGCGCACACCCTCGGGCAAGATCTTCAAGCGCCAGATCCGCGACGAGGCCGTCGCCAAGCTCGGCGCCGACGCGATCGCCACCGCGCCGGCCATCCCCGCCGCCGGAGCCCACCGATGAAGACCCGCATCACCGAGCTGTTTGGCATCGAGCACCCGATCATCCAGGGCGGCATGCACTACGTCGGGTTCGCCGAGCTCGCCGCCGCGGTCTCCAACGCCGGCGGCCTGGGCATCATCACGGGCCTCACCCAGCGCACCCCCGAGCTCCTCGCCAACGAGATCCGCCGCTGCCGCGAGCTCACTGACAAGCCGTTCGGCGTCAACCTGACCTTCCTGCCCGCGCTCCAGGCGCCCGACTACCCGGGCTACGTGCGCGCCATCATCGAGGGCGGCGTCAAGATCGTGGAGACCGCCGGCAACAACCCGCAGAAGTGGCTGCCCGCGCTGCGCGACGCCGGCCTCAAGGTCATCCACAAGTGCACCTCGGTGCGCCATTCCCTCAAGGCGCAATCGATCGGCTGCGACGCGGTCAGCGTCGACGGCTTCGAATGCGGCGGCCACCCGGGCGAGGACGACATCCCCAACTTCATCCTTCTGCCGCGCGCCGCCGACGAGCTCCAGATTCCCTTCGTGGCCTCGGGCGGCATGGCCGACGCGCGCTCACTCGTCGCCGCGCTCGCCCTCGGCGCCGACGGCATGAACATGGGCACCCGGTTCATCGCCACCCAGGAAGCGCCGGTCCACGACAACGTCAAGCGCGCCATCGTCGCTGCGACCGAGCTCGACACCCGCCTGGTCATGCGCCCGCTTCGCAACACCGAGCGCGTCCTCAAGAACGCTGCCGTCGACCGCCTCCTCGAGAAAGAGCGCACCCTCGGCGCCAACCTCCAGCTCGCCGACATCATCCCCGAGATCGCGGGCGTCTACCCGCGCATCATGCTCGAGGGCGACCTCGACGCGGGCGCGTGGTCCTGCGGCATGGTCGTCGGCCTCATCCACGACATCCCGACGGTGAAACAGCTCATCGACCGCATCATGGCCGAGGCCCACGCCCTCATCGACGAGCGCCTGGCCCGGTTTACGAGTCCCGGGCGCGCCGGCTGACCTCGAGAGCCTAGCGCGAGGGGTGGTCGTGGTCGCGATCGCGGTCCGCCTTGGCGCCGAGACGGAACACGAGCATGGGCACCCCGACGAAGGCGATCAGGACCGCGGCGCCGCTGCCGAGGGTCGCGCCAGAATGAAAGACGCCGATCACGATGGCGGCGATCGCGACCGAGAATAGCGCGGTGAGGCCGATGACGAGGTGGGGTACGCCGTCGGGCTGGCGCTCGAGGTCCTCGTGGGGCGTGATCGGATCCAGCGCGTCGCTCGAGGCGGCGTCGGCGCGCTGGGCGTCGAGGAGGTGCACGAGGTGGGCGTGGAACGCTGCGCTCGAGGCATTCTCGGTGAGTGGCGCAGCGATCGGTATCGGGCCGAGCGAGCCGCGGCGAAACCGCGGGTCGAGGCCACGCGGCTCCGGTGGCGTCGCGCGCTGCGCAGGGGCCCGCGGATCGCGGTCCTCTTCGTGGTCTGTTTCAGGCACTGCGGCCTGAAGCTTGTCGTCCTCCATGATGCCTCCGACTTCTCTCTGCCCAGTGCAGCACACGGCGCACGCGGCCCGCGCGTGGCCTCACGCTGACCTGTCCGGAGACGCGCGCGCACTCCAGATGGGCTCGATCTTTCTCGTGCGGCCCGATCAACGTCGTCGGTGCGACGCGAAAAAACCCGAGGCGCATTGCGGCAAGATGCGCAGTGCGGTTGGCTCGGACTGGACGTTGTCCTATGTCGCCATTGCGTATTCCTGCTGTCCTGGTCACCGCCCTCGTCATCGCGCTCGCCGGCTGCTCGGCGCCCACGACGCCCACGACGCCCAACGCCGGAGCGGACGGTCGCGCGCCCGAGTCGTTTCGCGTGCGGCTCGACACCACGAAGGGCCCGATCGTCCTCGAGGTGCAGCGCGCGTGGGCGCCGCACGGCGTGGATCGGTTCTACCGCCTCGTGCGCGAGGGCTATTTCGATGATGCGGCGATCTTTCGCGTGCGCGCAGGCGCGTTCGCACAGTTCGGGATCGCCGGCGATCCGGCGATCGCCCAGCGCTGGCGCACGCGCACGATCCCCGACGACCCGCGCGTCCTGTCGAACACGCGCGGCGCGGTGGCATTCGCGTTCAAGGACCCCAACGGCCGCACGACCCAGGTGTTCATCAACCTGCGGGACAACAGCGCTGCGTATGACGCCGAGCCGTTTGCGCCGTTCGCGCGTATCGTCCAGGGCCTCGAGGTCGCCGATTCGTTCTACGCCGACTACGGCGAGCGCGCCGGCGGCGGCATCCGCGCCGGCAAGCAGGCTCCTGTGTTCGAGGCCGGCAACGCGTACCTGCGCCGCGCGTTTCCCCACCTCGACTACATCGTGCGGGCGACGATCGTTCCCTGAGCCGGCGGAAATCAGAGATCGACGGCAGCGTCGGCGATCGGTTCGAGCACGCCCCACGCAGCGACCGACAGCCGATAACCGCCCGCAACCGCGGCGATCGCGTCGCCCCCGAGCGCATCGCGCAGCCGCTTGATCGTGACGACCAGCCGGCTGCGATGGCGGACCGCATGGTAGCTGACGCCCCACGCGTGCTGCGCGAGATCGTCGGGTGAGTACACGCGGCCGGGCTCCATCGCCAGGACCCACAGCACCGACCACAGGCCCGGCCGCTTCGCGAGCGACTGCTCGACGCCGCCGACACGGATCGTCCGGTGCCGCGCGTCGATGGTGAAGGTTCCGTCCGGGAACCGGAACGCCTCCGCCTGCCGGCGGGTGAGATCGTGCGTGGCGCCCCCAGTGCGCAGACGAAACGAGCGTGGCACCGTGAGCTCGAGCCGATCGATCCATGCGTGGCCCGCGGCCGGGCGAACGTCCTCGCCGAGCAGCTGTGCCGCCGCCGCCTCGA
This sequence comes from Kofleriaceae bacterium, assembly GCA_035472155.1. Classification (GTDB taxonomy): domain Bacteria; phylum Myxococcota_A; class Polyangia; order Haliangiales; family Haliangiaceae; genus JABFXX01. The sequence continues at coordinate 995 of DATIPJ010000685.1, read as the reverse complement.
TCTCCGGGAACCTGGCCGCGGCGCGCTCCATCGCGGCGCGAGCCCGCTCGACCGCACGCTCGCGATCGCCTGCGAGCTGCGCGAACGCGACCGAGACCAGCGCGGCCGTGGCGTGCTCTCGCAGGTAGCCGCGGTCGGCGCACAGCGCCTCGGCCTCGCGCAGCGCGCTCTCGGCGCGCGCGCCCTCGGCGGTGCGCACCGCGAGCTCGGCCTCGAGCACCCCGAGGCGCGCCCGCAGGTACTGCCAGCGCGACGTTCGCACCGGCGCGGCGGCCTCGCAGAACCGGCGGGCGTCGTCGAGCCGTCCGCCGGAGAGCGCTCGCTCGAGCTGCGCGAGCGCAAGCTCGGCGCGCGCGAGCTCCGACGTCGCCGGCGCCGGGGTGATCCACGGCAGCACGCTCAGGCGCGCCGCCCGGACCGGCGCGTGCGTGAGCTCGTCGAGCGAGCCGACTCGCTGCCGCGCCTCATCGACGCGCCCGAGCTGCGCGAGTCCGAGCGCGGCGATCGTCAGGAACATGACGCGCTGGCGGCGATGCACCGCGGTCAGCGGATCGGCGAGCGCGCGGTCGGCCAGCGCGACGGCGTCCTCCGCCCGCCCGCGCATGCAGAGGCACTCGCCGCGCGTCGACATCGCCCACTGCTGCAAGCCCCGATAGCCGCCGCGCACCGCGATCGCCTCGGCGTCGCACGCGCGCGCCTCGGCATCGGCGACGTTGCCGTCGAACATGTCGGCGTCGGCGGCGAACAGGACGAGCATCGCGCGCACGAAGTCGAGGTCCTCGAACAGCGCGCGCGCGACCGCCGCGGGGCGAGGCCCGTCATGGAGCGATCGCGACAGCGCCGCGCCGCACGCCCGCTCGAGCAGCGCGAGCGTCGCTTGCAAAGCCGGCATGAAGCCAAGCAGCGCGATGGTCGCGCGCGCCGACGACAACAGCTCGGCCGCGCGCTCGAAGTCCTCCTGGTCGTACGCGATCGCCGCGAGCGCCGCCTGCACC
>DATIPJ010000684.1:0-3292 GCA_035472155.1 Kofleriaceae bacterium | reverse complement strand
AGCGAACTGCCCGCCAAACATTCCGTTCCTGCCCGCCGCGTATCACGTCGGTGGACGGTCAAAATTTGGAAAAATTCCCACGCGCCCGCGGCGCCGCGCTCGATATCGACGCCGGCCGCGCATTCAAGGACGTCTGGGAAGCCGCCGGCCGTGAGGCCGAGGCGATGAAGGACGAGTTCATCTCGACCGAACATTTTCTGATCGCCCTGGCCGGCAACAAGTCGGTCGCCGGCGATGCGCTCAAGGCCGCCGGCGCCACCAAGGAGGCGATCCTCGAGGCGCTCGTCGCCGTGCGCGGCAATCAGCGCGTCCAGGACCAGGATCCCGAGGCCAAGTACGAGGCCCTCGAGCGCTACGCGCGCGACCTCACGGCGCTCGCTCGCCAGGGCAAGCTCGATCCGGTGATCGGCCGCGACGAGGAGATCCGGCGCACCATCCAGATCCTGTCGCGCCGCACCAAGAACAACCCCGTGCTGGTCGGCGAGGCCGGCGTCGGCAAGACCGCCGTCGTCGAGGGCATCGCCCAGTGCGTCGCCCAGGGCGACGTCCCCGAGTCGCTGCGCGACAAGCGGATCGTCTCGCTCGACCTGGGCGCGCTGATCGCGGGTGCCAAGTACCGCGGCGAGTTCGAGGAGCGCCTGAAGGCGGTCCTCAAGGAGGTCGCCTCGGCCGCCGGCGAGGTCATCATGTTCATCGACGAGCTGCACACGCTCGTCGGGGCCGGCGCCGCCGAGGGCGCGACCGACGCCGCGAATCTCCTGAAGCCGGCGCTCGCGCGCGGCGATCTGCGCTGCATCGGCGCGACCACGCTCGACGAGTACCGCAAGCACATCGAGAAGGACAAGGCGCTCGAGCGCCGGTTCCAGCCGGTCATGATCGAGGAGCCCTCGGTCGACGACACGATCGCGATCCTGCGCGGCCTCAAGGAGAAGTACGAGGTCCACCACGGCATCCGGATCCGCGACGCGGCCCTCGTCGCCGCTGCGAGGCTCTCGCACCGCTACATCCCGTCGCGCCAGCTGCCCGACAAGGCGATCGACCTGGTCGACGAGGCAGCGTCCCGGCTCAAGATGGAGATCGAGAGCGTGCCGACGCCGATCGACAACCTCGAGCGCCGCGTGATGACGCTCGAGGTCGAGCGCGCCGCCCTCGAGCGCGAGGACGATCGCCGCTCGCGGCAGCGCCTGCCGCAGGCCCTGCGCGAGATCGCCGAGCTCAAGGAGCAGGCGTCCGCGATGAAGGCGCAGTGGCAGCGCGAGCGCGAGCTGATCAAGAACCTGCGCACCAAGAAGGAGAAGCTCGAGCAGCTCAAGACCGAGGCCGACCGGCTCCAGCGCCAGGGCGATTACGCCCGCGCGTCCGAGCTGAGGTTCGGCTCGATCCCCGCGCTCGAGAAGGAGCTCGCCACCGAAACCGCCAAGGTCGAGGAGCTCCGCGCCAAGGGCAGCTTCCTGCGCGAGGAGGTCACCGAGGACGACATCGCCGCGGTGGTCGCCAAGTGGACCGGCATCCCGGTCGAGAAGATGCTCGAGGGCGAGGTCGAGCGGCTCGCCAAGATGGAGGACCGCCTGCGCGAGCGCGTGGTCGGCCAGGACGACGCGGTCCACGCCGTCGCCGCCGCGGTGCGCCGGGCGCGCGCCGGGCTCAAGGACCCCAACCGACCCATCGGTAGCTTCCTGTTCCTCGGGCCGACCGGCGTCGGCAAGACCGAGCTCGCGCGCGCGGTGGCAGAATTCCTGTTCGACAGCGAGCACTCGATGATCCGCATCGACATGTCCGAGTACCAGGAGAAGCACACGGTCTCGCGGCTGGTCGGAGCCCCGCCGGGCTACATCGGCTATGACCAGGGCGGCCAGCTCACCGAGGCGGTCCGCCGCCACCCCTACTCGGTGGTCCTGCTCGACGAGATGGAGAAGGCGCACTCCGATGTCTGGAGCGTGCTCCTCCAGGTCCTCGACGACGGCCGGCTGACCGATGGCCAGGGCCGCACGGTCGACTTCCGCAACACGGTCGTGATCATGACCACCAACGTCGGCAGCGCGCATCTGCTCAAGCTGACCAAGGACAACCGCGATCAGATCGAGAAGCTCGCGATGCGCGAGCTGTCGTCGACGTTCCGCCCCGAGTTCCTGAACCGGATCGACGAGACCATCTTCTTCGAGCCGCTGGGCGAGGCACAGCTGTCCCAGATCGTGAAGATCCAGCTCCACCGGTTCGACAAGCTCCTGGCCGAACGGCAGATCTCGCTGCACCTCACCGAGCAGGCAGTCGCCCGGGTGGCGGAAGCTGGCTACGATCCGATCTATGGTGCACGTCCACTCAAGCGTGCGCTGCAGAAGCTCGTGATCGATCCACTCGCCAGCCACCTCCTCGCCGGGGACTTCCAACCGGGCGACCAGCTCGAGGCGAGCCTCGAGCGGCGAAGCCGCGAGGACCAGGATGACCACGGAGAGCGCGCAGCGCTCGACGGGGATCGCATCGTGTTCCATCGCAGTAGCAAGGGAGCCGCCGCGTAGCCATGCCGCAACAGATCGACTTCGATCCGAGCGTCGACTACTACAAGGCGCTTGGTGTCAGCCAGAACGCCAGTGCGGATGACATCAAGCGCGCCTATCGCAAGCTCGCCAAGGCCAATCACCCCGATTCCACCGGCGGTGACAAGGCAAAGGAGTCGAGGTTCAAGGATATCTCGAATGCCTATGATGTGCTGGGCGATAGCAAGAAGCGCGCGCTGTACGATCAGATCCGTGCCAATCCGGGTATGCAGCAGGGCTTCCCCGGCGGCATGTACACATCGCAGGGCGGCGGAGGTCCGGGGGTGTTCGACCTCGGCGATCTGTTCAGTCAGTTCTTCAGCGGCAACGCGCGCGGCGGGCGCGTCCGCGTCGAGCATGTCGACGGCGACGATGGCCGATCGCGCGGACCGCGCCGGCGGCGCGAGGCGCAGGACGCGGAGTTCGAACAGAAGGTCAAGGCGAGCGATGGAACGTGGCTGCGCGTCGATGGTAGCGACGTCGCGTCCGATGTCCGGATCTCGTTCGATCGCGCGATCCTCGGCACGGTGGCGACCGTGGCGACGATCGACGGCAAGGCCGAGGTAAAAATTCCGCCGGGAACGTCGAGCGGAAAGCGGCTGCGGTTGCGAGGCAAGGGAATGCCCGATCGTGCTGGTGGCGCTGGCGACCACTACGTCACGGTACAGATCGACGTCCCACACGACCTCGATGACGAAGCGAAGAAAGCACTCATCCAGCTGGTAACTCGCCTGCGCAAACGCGGGCAGAACGACTGA
>DATIPJ010000683.1:0-30311 GCA_035472155.1 Kofleriaceae bacterium | reverse complement strand
GACGAGCCGCCGCTCCTCGACGGCGAGCTCGGCGCGCTCGGCGACCACGTGCGCGTCCTTGGCGCTCCACGCGGCGCGCGCCCCCTCGAGCTCCTCGCGCGCCTCGGTGAGCCGCCCGTTGACCAGCTGATCCTCGCCCGCGAGCTCGAGCCAGCGATGCGCGGCCTTCCAGAGGTCGATGTCGCGCATCTCGGCCTTGTACTTGCGGTAGCGCTCGGCCTTCTGGGCCTGCCGGCGCAGGGTGCCCATGCGCTTGTCGAGCTCGGTGACGATATCGGACACGCGCATCAGGTTCTGGCGCGTCTGATCGAGCTTCTTCTCGGCTGCCTTCTTCTTGGACTTGAACTTGGTGATGCCGGCGGCCTCCTCGATGATCGCGCGGCGATCCTGCGGCCGCGAGCTCACGATCTGGCCGATCCGGCCCTGCTCGATGATGGCGTACGCCTTGGTGCCGACGCCGGTGCCGAGGAAGAAATCGGTGATGTCGCGCAGCCGGCACGGCGTCTTGTTGATGAAGTACTGCGAGGTGCCGTCGCGGTAGAGCCGCCGCGTGATCTGGACCTCGGTGTAGTGCCCGAAGTTGATCGCGGGCGGCCGATCGGCCAGGACCTGCGCTGCCTCGTCGAGCGGCGAGGCGATCGGGTTGCCCTCGGCGTCGACCCACGTCCCCTGGGTCTGCGGCGGAGCGCCCTCGACGCCGTCGGCCGCGGCCGCCACCTCGCCCTCGCCGACCGGTGCCGTGCCCTCGCCGGGTGCATCGCCCTCGCCTGCCGACGCATCGGCCCCGAGCTGATCGAGCGCGCGCTCGGTCTCGGCCTCGTCGCTGTGCCGCGCCATCTCGAGCGCCTCGTGCGAGAACCCGACGTCATCGAACGTGAGCGAGACCTCGGCCATGGGCGCGGGCCCGCGGGTCTCGCTGCCCGCGAAGATCACGTCCTCCATGGCCTTGCCGCGCAAGTGCTTGGCGCTCTGCTCGCCCATGCACCACCGGATCGCGTCGACGATGTTGCTCTTGCCGCAACCGTTCGGACCGACGACGCCGGTGATCGACTCGCCGATCTGCACGACCGCACGGTCGCAGAACGACTTGAAGCCGATGATTTCGACCCGCTTGATTCGCATGTGACTCCAGCTGCGTGGACCCCTCGGGGCGCACGCAGGGTGGATCGACCCTATGACATCCGCAGGTCGCGCCCGATTCCAGGCCGACGACACCGACGACGAGAACGCCGGGCATGCTGCGTGCTATGACCTTCGACATGGCCCGTGGCGTGTCGCGGATCGCGGCTCTGATCGTTGGCATGCTCGCGGGGGCAGCCATTGCCGGGCCTCCGCAGGTCGAGATCCGCGCGCAGACGCGGCTGGTGCTCGACAAGGTGCGGCTGACCGGCGACGAGGTCGCGGAGGTTCGCGGCGAGCTGCTCGACAACCTCACCGGCGATGGCATCGCCGGCCAGCTGGTCGCGATCAAGATCGGCGACCAGACGACGCGCGCGACCACCGGCCCCGATGGCCGCTTCCGCGCGACGATCGCGGTGTCTGCCGGCCAGCAGCCCGTCGAGCTGTCGTACCGCGGCGTGGGCCTGCTCGGCCCGTCGCAGCTCACACAGGTCACCGATCCGGCGCGCGCGCAGGTCGCCCTCTCGCTCGAGATCCAGGACTCACCGAGCGGCGTGACGGTCGTCGTCCGCGCGACCGCCGACGACCAGCCGGTCGAGATCCCGGTTGCGCTCGCGGTCGGCCCGCCGATGGACGATCACCTCACCGACCTGGGCCCCGTGCAGAGCGGCGCCCCGTTCGAGCTCACGCGCAAGGCGGCCGGCGGCGCCGGTATTCGCCGCGTGCGCGCGACGTTCGCCGGCGACGACACGCGCCAGGCCGCCACGGCCGAGAAGACGATCGAGCTCGCCGCCGGCTCGACGACGACGATGAAGCTCAGCGCCACGCGCATCGCCTATGAGGACGACCTCGGCGTCACCGGCATCGTCGCCGATCAGGACGGCCGCCCGGTCGCGCGCGCCGCGGTGACGCTGGTGTCGGGCGATCGCCGGCTCGCGCAGGGCGCCACCGCCGAGGATGGGACGTACCGGTTCAAGATCGAGGGCGAGATCCTCGGCCAGGGTCAGTGGGGCATCCAGGTCCAGTCCGATCCGGGCAAGTCGTCGGTGAAGCCCAGCCGCTCGCCGCCCGAGATCGTGCGGGTCTCGGACCCGCAGCCCGTGCCCGTCTCGTACACGATCATCGCGTTCGTCGCGACCGCCGCCGCGGCGGGCGGCTTCTTCGCCGCGCGCGCCAAGCCCTGGCTGCGCCTGCGGCGGCCGGCGCCCCCCGCGGACGTGCCCACGAACGCAGCCGCGGAAGAGCAGGTCGAGGGCGGCCTGGTGGTCGCCAAGCCCGGCCTGGTCTCCACGCTGCGGCGCCCGAGCGACGATGGCTTCTCGGGAGTCGTGCGCGACACGGTCCGCGGCCGCCCGGTCGCCGGCGCGCTCGTCCGGTTGCGCCTCCACCAGACCGATCGCGAGACCCAGTCCGGCCCCGACGGCAGCTTCTCGCTCGACGGCCTCGCGATGGGCGAGTGGTTCGCCGAGGTCGTCGCTCCCGGCCATGTCACCGAAAAGTTTGTGATCTCGATCCCCCACCGCGGGGAATTGCGCGGCGTCCGCGTCGACCTGGTCCCGGTCCGCGAGCGCGTGTTCCAGCTGTACCGCCGGGCCGCCGAGCCGGTCCTGCCCGAGGTCCGCCTCTGGGGCGTCTGGTCGCCGCGTCAGGTGTTCGACCACGTGCGCAGCAAGCGCCCCAGCCCCGCGCTGTCCGAGCTGACCGACTTCGTCGAGGAGGTCTACTTCTCGCCCCGGCTGGCCGAGGAGACCGTCCTCTCGGCCGCCTCGGAGCAGGTCGACCGCGCCATCCGCGAGCGCGCGCGCGCCGCGAGTTGAGCTATAAGCCGCCCATGCCTACCGAGCTACTCGAGCTCGCCATCGCGATCGTCGTGATCGCGCTCATCCTGGTCGTCCTGAGGCGCGCCTCGGCGCGGTCGCGTCAGCGCACCCCGCAAGCCGTTCGCGAGCGCCTCGGCGTCGAGACCGAAGCCCCTGCGCGCGCGCGGCGCGAGCGCAAGCGGCCGGCCGCGGAGCCCGAGACGCCCGCCGAAGCCGCGCCCGAGAAGGCCGAGGCCGAGAAGCCAGCCAAGGCGAGCGAAGCGCCCGAGGCGCCGCGCGAGGCCGGCGACACCGAGGCGCGCGAGGCCTACAAGGCTGGTCTGGCCAAGACCCGCAGCAGCGGCTTCGTGTCGCGGCTCGGCAAGCTGTTCGGCAAGAAGAAGATCGACGCCCAGACGCTCGACGAGCTCGAGGAGGTCCTGTTCACCGCCGACATCGGCCCGCGCGCGGCCGACCGCATCTTCCAGGCGGTCAAGGCGGGGTTGTCCAAGGACGACCTCACGGACGCGGCCAAGATCTGGAGCCGGATCCGCGCGACGTCGAAGGACATCCTCGCGGTCGACGCGCCGCCGGTGAACATGGCCGCCAAGCACCCCTTCGTACTGCTGGTGCTCGGGGTCAACGGCGTCGGAAAAACCACGACGATCGGCAAGCTGGCGCAGCGCTGGAAGGACGATGGCAAGAAGGTCCTGCTCGCCGCCGGCGATACCTACCGCGCCGCCGCCACCGAGCAGCTCGAGGTGTGGGCCGACCGCGCCAAGGTCCCGATCGTGCGCGGCAAGCAGAACGGCGATCCATCCTCGGTCGTGTTCGATGCCATCAAGAAGGGCGTCGACGAGGGCTTCGACATCGTGATCTGCGACACCGCCGGCCGCCTGCACTCCAACGCCGGCCTCATGGACGAGCTCAAGAAGCTGCGCCGCGTGGCCGCGAAGGCGATGCCGGGCGCGCCGCATGAGACGTGGATGGTGCTCGACGCCACGAACGGCCAGAACGCCATCTCGCAGGCCAAGACCTTCAAGGCCGACATGGAGATCAGCGGGATCGTCCTCACGAAGCTCGACGGCTCCGCCAAGGGCGGCGTGGTGCTCGGCATCTGTGATGAGCTGAAGGTGCCGGTGCGCTTCGTCGGTGTAGGCGAGAAGATCGGCGACCTGAGGCCTTTCGACCCCGAGGCCTTCGTCGATGCGCTCTACAGTGATGCCAACACCGGTGAGGCGGCATAAGCGCAACACGGAGCGCAGCGCGCTTGTCCCAATCGGTGCGCCCATCGCTTGAGCGCACAAAAAGGCGCGTGTTATGAAGATCCTACGTATGCGGGCACGTCGTGGATCACGTCGATCGACATGGGTCATTTCTGTGATCGCAGCGGCAGCGCTCGCTGCGTTCGCGGTGGCGGCCAGCAGCGCGGAGGCGCAGTCCCGGGGCAAGAAGGCCCCGGCCAAGGCGCCGGCCAAGACACCGGCACCTGCTCCCGCGAAGACGCCGCCGCCGGCTCCCGCCAAGGGCTCCGACGACGGCGGCGAGATCGAGATGGGCCCCGACGACAAGAAGCCCGCCGGCAAGGGCAGCGAGGTCAATCCCGACGAGATCGAGATCGAGCAGGAGAAGCCCGCCGATCTGCAGCAGGACATCGCACTCCCCGAGCAGAACCCGACTGCGGTCACCGGCACCGCCGTGAAGCGCACGCCGCTGTCGTGGCAGGACATCGTCGTCGTCGTCCGCAAGCCGTTCCTGAAGTCCCGTCGAACGGAGCTCCTGCCCTACGTGGGCACGACGATGAACGACAACATGGTCCGCCACTACACGATCGGCGGCGAGCTGGCGTACTACCTGACCGACGTCCTCGCCGTCGGCGTCGAGGGCATGTACTACGTGCACTCGTTCCGGGAGCCGTACGACCTGGTGTCGCGCCAGGCGCGGCGGCTGCCCACCGTGAACCAGTACAACTGGAGCGCGGCGCTCGACTTTCACTACGTCCCGGTCTACGGCAAGTTCGCGATCCTCGACCACCGCCTGGTCACCTGGGAAGCGTTCTTCACCGCCGGCATCGGTGTGGGCCAGAGCGAGACGGTCGTCCGCAATACGTCCCTCGATCCGTTCACCAACCTCCTCATCATGCCCAACGTCGGGGCGTCGATGCGGTTCTTCATCTCGAAGTGGATGACGATCAGCCTGGGGATCCGCGACTACGTGTTCTTCGACCACTTCGAGCCGACCAACCGATCGGACACGATGTTCACCTCCGCCGAGGAAGCCAAGTCCCACGCCGACGGCTCGCTGATCAACAACGTGATGTTCCAGATCGGCGTCAGCTTCTGGATCCCGACGAGCTTCGAATACACCACGTTCCGCTGAGCACCTGGCGATCCCCCCACGCGCTGCGCCCCGGGCAGCGGAGGTTAACCGATGAAGAGCCACACTGTTCTCGCCGTGCTCGCCGTCCTCGCCGTGTCGGCCGAGGTCTACGCCGAGGGGCGCCGCCAGAACACGCTCGCGACCGATGTCGCGGTGCGCCGCCGCCGCCTGCTGGTCAAGAACCGCTTCGAGCTCGCGCCGCTATTCGAGTCGACGATCAACGCCGACTTCCGCCACATCGTCGGCGGCGGCGCCAAGCTCGAGTACCACCTGGGCGACATGCTCTCGATCGGTGTGGTCGGCGTCTACTCGACGGCGCTCGACACCAAGCTGGTCGACAAGATCCGGCCGACGCTCGAGATGACGAGCGACCCCAAGACGCGCGAGCCGAGCCAGGCCGAGTTCATGGACCGGCTCAACAAGATGCCGCTGCACGGCGCCGCCTACGTCAGCCTCACGCCCTGGTACGGCAAGCTCGCGGCGTTCAGCCAGGCCTACGTCGCATTCGATTTCTACTTCCAGGCCGGGCTCTCGTTCGCGCAGCTCAAGTCGGACTGCCCCACGAACGTGTGCAACGACAATGGCCTGTCGCACCTCGACCCGGGCACCGGCGACACCATCCCGCCCGACAACAACCCGAACAACGACCGCCCGCTCAATGACGGCAACCGCATTGGCCTCTACCTGGGCGGCGGCATCCACGTGTTCCTCAATGACTTCCTCGCACTCGATATGACCGTGCGTGACTACGCATTCACCGACAACCCGTCCGGGGCCGACTTCAACGCCGACCTGCTGGTCTCGAACGCCGACAACCGCTTCCTCCACCACCTGTTCTTCGGCGTCGGCATCTCGGTGATGCTGCCGACCACCGTGAAGCGCACGCCCTGAGCCGGACGCTTCCTGGGTCGCCAGACCCGTTGCGATCTGCCAACGTCGTTGGCGCACGAGCGGGCCATGTGCCCGGAACTTCGTGGCCTTCGCTGGACCGCCCCTTGCTCTTTCACGCTCGGGCCCGCATGCGTCGCGTCCTGCTCAGCCTCGTCGTGGCCTGCCTGGCAGGCTGCATCACTCCGTCGATCCCGATTCCGCCGCCGGATCCCGAGCTGATGCTGTTCGAGGTCACCGGCGACGGGGCGGCCAGCATCGCCACGTTCGAGTACCCGGCGAATATCAATTACGAAAGCTCGATTCTCTACATCTACAATCGCGACCGCGGCGTCGGCATCATCGAGGCGACGCGCCCCGACGGCAGCGTGGGCCCGACGCGGCCCGTGAGCGCGGGATTGGGCAACGAGATCATCGTCTCGTTCCAGCGCGAAGACCTCGCAGTGTCGACGTGCATCCGGCTGCGCAACGGGGCGCAGTCAGCGACCGACTACTGCGACCGGCCCTAGCGGCTAGCTCAGCAGCTCAGTACGAGATCGACGGCCACGCGACGAGCGTCGGCCGGACGGTCAGGAGTTGCCCGCGGCGCTCCACGACGAGGGACGGCGTGGCGCCGGGCCGCGAGCCGAAGATCCGATCCTGAAGCTCGCTGGCGGAGCCGATGCGCATGTGGTTGATCGAGAGCAGGTGATCGCCCGGGTGAAGATCGATCGCCTCGGCCGGTGTGCCCGGAAGCACGCTGTCGATGTCGGCGTAGCCGTCGTGGAACACGTAGCGAATGCCCAGGAAGCCGTGGTCAGAGCGCACGTCGACCTGCGGAATCACTTGCGCCTCGCGATACGGACAGGCGCGCGACGACATGCTGTCTGCGACCTGCATCGCCATCAGCGTGGTGGCCAGCGCGAGACCCGAGGCCACACCGGCCATCGTGCACACGACTGCAACGGTGCCCAGCCCGCGGCTGCGCTCGCTCGGCAGCAATGCTTCTCGGCGCAGTACCGGGGCGACATTCTCGGGCTGATCGTCAGACATCTCGATTCCCTCGCTTTCGGTCATGTTTTCCGACCCTCGTTGGGTCGATCGGCCGTTCTTCCATCGAGTATAGGGGTCCCCCTCCACCATGACCACGACGAAATGCGCGGAGCCGCAGCAATCGTGAACCCGCGCACGCAAAATCGCGTCGAGGCTCCGTGGTAGATTCCGGAGCACGGGTGATGACCTCTGCCCCTCGACGGAGGCGCCGGTGGATCGCCATCATCGGTGTGGCGCTGGTGCTCATCGTGGGCGCGGCGTTCGGCATTCTTCGCGCGAAGTTCGAGGGCGCTGACCTCGGGGACAACATCGCGTCGATCCTCAACAAGCGGATGCGCGGCCGGATCGAGATCGGTTCGATCGAGTGGTCGACCACATCGCTCCAAAAAATTGTGACGGGAGGTTGGGTGCCTCTGACGATCCGCGACGTCCGCGTGTGGGACGACTGCGCACTCAGCGCAGCAGTGAGTGGTGACGAAGGCGACCAGCTGCGGACGGGTGACCCCAACGAGGACTGCACGCCCGAGGATCGGCCGGACCCGGATCCGGCGTCGAAGCGCAAGCCGCGCAAGCTGCTGCTGCGCACCGACCTCGTCACTGCCGAGATCGATATCCACGCGGTGATGTTCGGCCACCACGACTTCGTATTTCGCAACCTCTGGATCCACGGCGGCGAGGCGCTGCTCGAGCAGACCCGCGAGCCGTATCCGCTGCATGCGTACGACCGCACGATCGTCAGTATCGTCACTGCCTTCTATCCGCGGGTCGGCGCCGGCTTTCGCGCGGGCATCTTCGCCGATGCGCCGCCGCCGATCTTCGATCTGCGCGATATCCATATCGCCGGACTGAACCTCACCCTGCACATGCAGCCCAACCAGGTGAGCAAGCCTGAAGAGATCGAGTACGGCTTCACCGCGCGGCTCGAGGGGGTCGACGTCGATGCCGGCTCCGATCCTCGGAACAATTCCTATCTCTACATGGACCCGACCGATCCGCTGATCGCAAAATTCTACGTGCGGCTCGGCGTCGCCGCGAAGCGCGGCGTGGTCCGCATCGTCGATCGCGGCCCGCGTAGCTCGTTCCGGCTGCCGGGGCGCGGCCCGCTCGGCGGCGCGGCGATCGGCGAGGTCTATCCGCCCAAGGATCGCAGCGCGTGGTACGAGCTGATGCTCACCGACATCAAGCTCGATCGGCTCGCGCAGCTGCCGAGCGAGTGGGCGCGCCACGACTTCGTGGCCAATACGCTCGAGCTCGATCTGTCGGCGCGCACACTGCCGTGTGTCACGCCCGAGGGGCCCGCGGCCGACCCGCGCGACGGCGCGCAGCTCCACCTCTCGGGCGAGCTGTTCAACTACTGGGATCGCCCGTACGACGGCGCGTGGAACCTCCAGCTCGACGGCAAGAACATGGGCCCGACCGTGCGCAGCTGCATCATGCCGACGGTCGGCGGCGATCAGCTCGACGGTACGATCTCGCTGACCGGCCCGTTCGTCGCCCAGCCCGCGGTCGGCCTCGACCTCACCGGCGTCGATTACGATCTCTCGCTGGGCAAGACCGAGGAGCCGCTGCGGCTCACGCTCGCCGAGCTGCACGGCAAGATCGACCTGGTCAACGAGGAGGGCTACATCGAGAAGACCAAGGCGCTGGTGCGCGGCGGCAAGGAGCCGGGCGAGGTCGATCTATCGGCGACGTTCGGCTTGAAGCCGCTGTACTCCAACGCGCAGGTCGAGATCGTCAAGGCGATCGACGTCGGCCGCTTCCTGCCGGCCAAGGTGGCGACCTCGGTCGGCCGGTTCCTGCAGGGCCGGCTGCGCGCGATCGGCGACGTCGAGCTCGGCTTCGAGCTCACCGACTTCGACCTCGCGCTCGGCGCCACGCCGCGCGAGAAGGCGATCCGCGTCCACCGCGGGCGGCTGTTCACCAACGACCGGTTCGGCTCGATCCAGATCGAGCGCGTGCTCGTCGAGGCCGGCAAGAGCCACGCGGTGTTCGACGGCAAGGTCGACGTCGCCAACGACAACCTCAACGTGCGGATCGACGGCGACTTCCCCGATCTCGACGTCTGGCTCGCGCGCTTCAAGCTGCCCGTGCTGGTCAAGAGCGCCGGCGGCGGCGTGATCACGCTGCACGGCCCGCTGACCCGGCCGCGGATCACGGTCAACACCACGCTCGCCGGCGTGCCGTGCATCGACAAGCTGCAGCTCGTGGACCTGGTCTCCGAGGGCGACACCGTCGACGTGCGCAAGATGATCTCGCCCGGGCTCGGCGGCCAGCTGACCGGCAGCGGCCGGTTCACGCTGGGCGGCGCGGCGCCGGTGATCGATCGCCTCGAGCTCTCCGGGTCGCGGCTCGATGCCTCGAAGCTGTGCGGCCTCAAGGGCATCGTGAAGGGCACGATCGACCAGGTCGATGTCAGCCTGCGCGGCACGCTCGATCCCAAGCGCACGCCGGTCGAGTGGCTCGCCAAGGGTCAGCTCTACGCGCGCGCCGAGCGCCTGACCATCCTCGACGACCGCTACTCGTCGATCGCGGCGTGCGTCAACCGGCGCGACGACCGCGCGTGTCGCCCGCGCGAGACCGGCCTCGAGCCCGACGACCTCAAGCTGTGCGAGGACGGCAAGCGCGCCGCGGCGGCCGGCGGCAACGGGTTCTGCGCGGTCGTCTCGGCGAGCCGCGACGCGGGCGGCACGCTCGACGCCACGATCGCCGAGCTGCCCGGGGCGCGCTCGAGCGTACGCGGCGCAACGCCGAGCCGGCTCGCCGGCGTGGTGAAGGCCGACAACCTGCCGCTGGCGCTGATCGATCAGCTGCGCGGCAAGCCGCGCGCGCGCACGGTCGGCGGGCTGGCCTCGGTCAAGCTACGCCTGCAGAGCTCGCCTGCGCTTCCGCAGGCCCAGGGCACGATCAACATCCTGCGCAGCTGGCTCGCGGGCGGCTTCCTCGGCGACGCGCAGCTCGATGTCGAGCCCGCGATCGTGCGCGGCGTCCCCGGGCTCAAGATCCATGGCTTCGCGCTGGCGCACCGGCTCGAGGTCACCGGCTCGATCGGGACGGCGGCGCCGTTCCCCGTCGAGCTCTCGATCAGCGGGCGGCGGATCGAGGTCGATCCGTTCATCGATCTGCGCACGCTCCTGCGCCAGGACGACCCGGTGCAGGCGTGGGCGTCGGGCACGGTGACGCTGCGCACCGAGCTCGCGCCACAGAAGCCCGTCGAGCCCGAGGTCTGGGTCGAGCTGACCGAGCTCACCGCACAGCTCGATCACCGCGCGAGCGACGGGCGGATCACGCCGCTGGTCGTCCGGGTCAAGGACCAGAACCCGGGCCTGCGCGCGGCGATGTCGATCCACGCCACACCGACCTCGTTCGAGCTGTCGTGCCGCGACGTCAAGGCGCCGGGCGGCCGCGCCGAGTGCTCGACCGTCCTCGAGACCCCGGCGGGCGACATCGTGATCAGCGGCCACGCCACCCTGCAGTCGGTGGCGATCACCGCGCGCGGCGACCTCGAGCTCAGCCGGCTGGCCGGCCTGCTCGACCAGCACTTCGACGAGGCCAGCGGCACCGTGCGCCTCGTGGCCTCGGTCGCCGGCGGCTTCGACAAGCCGATCATCGAGGCGGCGATCGATCTCGATCCCGACCAGATCTGGCAGCGCAATCAGGCCGAGCTCGCAGCGCGGCGCGAGGCCACCCGCACCCATATCCAGCGCGCCGACGTGCCGCTCTTGCCCGACAAGTCCGTCGTGCTGCGACCGGCCGGCAGCGAGACGCTGCTCACCGCGCCGCGCGGCCTGATCAAGCTGGCGTTCGGCTCGGTCGGCTTCACCGACGTGCTGGTCCAGATCAGCGGCGAGCGCGAGGAGGACCGCGGCGAGCTCCACGTCGCCGGCAACATCGCGCTCGACGGCGTGACGCCGACGAAATGGTCCGTCCTGCTCTCGGGCAAGGTCGCCGGGCGCATGCTGCAGATCGCCCTGCCCGCCCAGGTCGCCCAGGCCAACGGCCTGATCGCGATCGACGGCCAGCTCGTGCTGTCGGGCAACGGGCCGCGCCCGGCGCTGTCGGGCGCGCTGCTGTTCGATCGGTTCTCGATCATCCCGCGCGGCGTACGGCGCGAGCTGACGTTCAACCGCGGCAACATCGACATCAACACCGAGACCGCCGGCGAGCACCGCACCTACCGGTTCGACATCGACGACGTCAACGGCACGCTCGACGACGGCAAGCTGTCCAACATCTACGGCTTCCTGCAGGTCCGCGACGGCGAGCTCAACCAGGCGAGCCTGCACATCGACGCCAACTCGATCCCGTTCCGGATCCCGCAGACGCTCGACCTGTCGCTGACGCTCAGCGACGTCTCGGTCACGCTCGATAACCCGAGCTCCAACTGGCGCGTGCGCGGGACGATCACCGTCGTCGACGGCGCCTACCTGCGCAACTTCGAGCTCACCGACCGCATCCAGACCATCGGCGTCAACAGCGCGCCCGCCAAGCCGTTCTGGGAGGAGTACCCGGCGCTGGGCAGCGCCGAGCTCGATCTGACCCTGGTCGTCCAGCTGTTCGCGGTGCGCAACAACATCGCCACCGTCGAGTTCCGCAGCGACGCGCTGCCGATCAGCGGCACGCCGCGCGACCCGCGGCTGTCGGGCCAGATCCGCGTCACGCACGGCGAGTTCCGCATCCCGGGCACCCGCGCGTCGTTCGTGCGCACCAGCGGCACCGTCGACTTCGCCGAGAACCAGGCCGCCAACAACCCCGAGCTCCACGTGTCGAGCGACGCCGACTACCGCGACCTCTCGGGTCAGGACCACGTCATCACGGTGACGATCGGCGGCACGCTGCAGCTGCCGACCTGGGACCTGCGCACGTCGACCGGCTACAACAAGTCGCAGACGCTGTCGCTCCTGGTGCTGGGCCGGAACCAGGAGTCGCTGCGGCGCTCGCTCGGCGAGCAGAACATCGGCGGCGACCCGACGCGGGCCGACCCGACGACCAACCCGAGCCAGGGCTTCGCCGACCAGATCGTCAAGGACCTCGCCGGCGACTGGGTCTCGGGCCTGCTCGGAAGCTCACTCACCAAGCTGACCGGCCTCGACGTCTTGCGAATCGAGATCGGCTTTGGCTCGATCGGCTTCCACCTCGAGAAGAAGATGCTCGAGAATGCCCGCATCCTGGGCGACGCCGAGCAGACGATCCGCGGCACGACGATCAAGGCCTCCGCCGAGCTCAAGACCCCGTTCGTGATCAGCCTGCAGGGCGGCTACCTCAACCAGAACTACTACGATCCCGCCGAGCAGGACATCGAGGATATCAACGTCAAGCTCGTGTACCGCGTGTTCATCCCATGACTGGCTCGATGAGTGGCTCGTGACCGGACGCGAGCGGCAGGTGACCCGGTTGGTCGTGTGGCTCGCCGTCGCGCTGGCCGGCGCGGCGGCCTCGGCACAGCCCACTGCGCCGCCCAAGCCGGTGCCGGTTGCACCCGCCCAGGCCGCGCCGCCGCCCCGGCCGCCGGCGCCGGACACGCCGATCACCACCACGAGCCCGAGCGCGTGCGGCAAGCGCACCCCCCCGCCGGCGGGCGCGCCATCGGCGATCGGCCTGCCACCGGTGACCTGGAACGAGTTCGAGATCGAGGGCGAGCTGCGCGATCCGGCGGCCACGGTGCGCACGCTGTTCACCCCGGTCATGACCCGGCGGACCTCGCTCACCGAGGACGCGCGCGCCGACGTGGTCGCCACCGCCACCAAGTACGGCTACTACGTCATCGGCCTGGGCACGCGCGAGACCCCCAAGGGCAACCACGCGGTCGTCCATCTCGCGCCGCTGCCGCTGGTCCGCAAGGTCAACATCGACATCAAGCAGTCGCCGTTCGCGACCTTGCTCGACGACCAGGTCCGCCGCCGCATGCGCATCCGCACGGGGACGTACCTGCCGTGGCTGCCCGCCGACCGCAAGTGCGAGCTCGACGAGGAGCGCGACCACATCGCCGACTACCTCCACTTCGACGAGGGCTACTTCGACGCCAAGGTCGAGCACCGCGAGTCCCGGCGCGGCGACGGCATCGAGATCACGATCCGCATCGAGCTCGGCAACGAGTACGGCACCGGCGTCGTACGCGTCGAGAACAGCGAGGGGCTGGTCGGCGTCGACCCGCGCGAGGTCGTCCGCCAGTTCCAGCACGATACCTGCCTGTTCTGCTTCGGCGCGTCGCGCTTCACGCGCGGCCGCCACATCGAGGACATCCAGCGCGTCGTACAGCTGTTTCAACAGCGCGGCTATCCGGCGGTCCGCGTGCACACCAGCTTCGAGCAGGACCCGGCGGGCTCGTTCAACCGCCGCACGCGCCGGGTCGACTTCACGGTCTCGATCGACCCCCGGCGCTTCATCGAGCTCAAGTTCGAGGGCGTCGACTCCGATTCGGTGTCCGACGACCAGCTGCGCGACCACAGCACGTTCAACACGGCCGCCAGCTCCGACGACGTCGAGGCCAACAACTCGGCGCGCTCGATCGTGCAGTACCTCCAGAGCCGCGGCTGGTTCGACGCCCGCGTGACCTGGGGGCGCAGGCGGTTCCAGAACCCATCGTTCGACCGCATCACCTTTCTGATCGAGCTCGGGCGGCAGCGCGCGGTGCGCGAGATCCAGTTCGCCGGAAACACCGTGTTCACGGGCGAGCAGCTCGAGGACGTCATCGGCACCACGCAGGAGAAGCTGTCGACGAGCCTGTTCGGCGGCAACACCAACGCGACCTCGAACCAGCTGTCGGCCGACGTCGACCGGCTCACCCAGTACTATCGCCGCGCCGGTTACCGCGATGTCCGGGTGCACGTCGAGGCCGCCACCGACCCGGAGGCGCTGGGCGCCGCCGCCCTGACCGCCGCGCTCGCCGCCGCCGACCGCGGCGACGGCCTCTTCATCCGCTACGTGATCGAGGAGGGCGAGCCGACGCTCCTGACCCGGATCGAGGTCGCGTTCACCGGCGGCGACACCCTGATCCGCACGCCCGAGCAGCGCGAGCTCTGCACGGTCGCGCTCGCGGACCTCGCCGACCTGCACGGCGCGAAGTCGATCGCGACCCAGCTCGTCCCCGACCGCTGCGTCGCCAGCGTCACCGACTTCAAGTTCCGCGAGGACGACGCCGCCGTCACCAAGGACCAGCTCAAGAGCCGGCTGTTCAGCCACGGCCGGCCGCGCGCCGAGGTCGGGTACGAGGTGACCGTGCTCGACGCTCATCGCGTGGCCGCCAAGTACACGCTCACCAATATCCAGCTGTTGCAGATCGGCAAGGTCGTCATCCGCGGCAACTTCAAGACCCGCGACTCGATCATCCGCAGCGAGCTCGGCCTCCGGCAGGGCGCGCTGTTCACCCAGGACGCCCTCGCCGACGGCGCGCGCCGCCTGCGCAACACCGCGCTGTTCGACGCCGTGAGCGTGACGATGCCCGATCTCGAGACCACCACCGCCGGCGAGATCAACGCGGTCGTCGAGGTCGTCGAGCGCTACGACTTCCGCGCCCAGGTCGACGCCGAGGCCGGCTACTCGAGCTACAACGGCGCGTTCTTGAAGTTGATCCCGTCGTTCAAGAACCTGTTCGGCATCGGGCTGGCGTTCGACATCGCCGGCACGATCGGCCTCGACCTCGCCGAGTACCTGCGTACCCGCACCCTGCGCCTGCGCCAGCTCAGCGCCGAGGCCACGCTGCGCTTCCCGCAGTGGCTGTCGCGCCGGTTCTCCCCGGTCGAGTTCCAGACCGAGCTGACCGCGTTCCACCGCCGCCAGGACACGCCGCGGTTCGGCCCGGTCACCACCGACGGCGCCACCCTCACGCTGTCGCGCACCTGGGAGCGCAAGCGGATCGGCACCCGCGACGCGCGCGCGATCACGACCGGCCTTCATTACGACTTCCGCCTGCGCGAGCGCCCGATCGACGTGCTGCGCCCGCTCGGCGCCGACGACGATCAGACCCAGGTCCCGATCTCGACGCGCACCGGCTCGATCGGCATCACGTTCGAGTGGGAGCAGCGGGTCGACCGCCAGCACACGCTGTCGCCGCTCACCCCCGAAGGCGGCTTCCGGTTCGACGCCCAGGCCTCGATCGCCAGCACCTACTTCGGCGGCCAGGACAACTTCGTGAAGCTGTCGACCGCGGGCACCAAGTACTTCCTGATCGGCAATAGCCTGGTCTTGCGCGGTGACCTGCGCTTCGATCAGGGCATTCCGCTCGGCACCGCGGTCCTGCTCCCCGAGGTCGAGCGGTTCTTCGCCGGCGGCGACTCCACCGTGCGCGGCTACGACGACGAGCGGCTCGCCACCGAGATCCTCCAGGTCGGCGTGCCGCCGATCAACAACCTCCAGCAGATCCGCATCCTGCCGGCGGGCGGCAACATCCGCGTGATGTCCAGCCTCGACGCCCAGCTGCGCATTTACCGGCTGTTTGCGACCGCGGTCTTCGTCGATGCCGGCATGGTCGCCAACCAGTGGTCGACCGTCACCACCGAGGACGTCCGGGCCTCGGTCGGCATCGCGCTGTTCCGCATCGTCACCCCGTTCGGCGCCTTCGCGTGGGAGCGCGCCATCCCGCTGCGACCGCAGCTCGGCGATGACCCCCGAGGCCGCTGGCACATCAGCTTCGCGGCGCGCGCCCAGTTCTGACCCGATCGTGATATACGAGCCGCCCAAAGGAGAATCGCATGGGACGCGGAGACAATCGCCAGACGCCGAAGATGAAGCGCAAGAGGAGCCAGGCCAAGCTCAAGGCGCGGATCAAGCGCAAGATCAATGCCGCCAAGGCGGCAAAGAAGCCTGCCGCGCCGTCGAAGAAGAAGTAAGGTTGGCGGGCAAGAGCCCCGCATGACCCCTCCAGCGAACGCAGAGACTCCCTCATGATCGCCGTGGATCGTTCGAGCTGGGGTCGGCTGCGCGTGACCGGCGGTGACCGCACGCGGTTCCTGCAGGGGCTCACCACGGTCAACGTCGAGGCGCTGGCCGATGGCGCGCATGTCTGGGGCGCGATCCTGAGCCCCAAGGGCCGCGTGCTGTCGGTCATCGACGTCGCGCGCACCGGGGACACCTACGTCGTGGCGTGCGAGGGCGCGATCGCCGACAAGACGCGCGCGCTGCTCGAGCGCTACGCGGTGATGGACGACGTGGTGTTCGAGCCGATCGCCGGGCCCGCGGTTCAGCACTGGAGCGACCCGGCGAGCGTGTGGACGGCGCCGATCACCGAGGGCGCGCCGGCAGAAGGCACGGTGCGGTCCGAGACCGATCCCGAGGCCGAGCGGCTGCGGATCCGCGCGGGCTTTCTGCGCTACGGCGCCGATGTCGACGAGGATCACTTCCCGTTCGAGACGCCGCTCGTCCGGTTCCTCGACTACGGCAAGGGGTGCTATATCGGGCAGGAGCCGGTGTTCCGCGTGCATGCGCAGGGCAACGCGGCGCGCGCGCTGCGCGGGCTCACCGTAGAGGGCACCGCGCCGATCGCGGGCGGCACCGCACTCGCCGCGCCGGCCAAGGGCACCGTGACATCCTCGATCGCAGACGGCGATGCGACGCGTGCTCTCGCGTTCCTGCACCGCACGTGCTGGGAGCCCGGCGGTACCGTCGAGATCGAGGGCCGCAAGGCGACGGTGTTCGAGCTGCCGTGGTGACCGCGCGGCGATGTGCCGCGGCGGCCGCCGCCGCCATCGCGGGGCTTGCGAGCGGCTGCACGCTGATCACCGACAGCTTCTTGACCAACGAGTTCTCCGGCGATCCCTTCCCGGTGAAGGTCGATGGCGCGAGCGGCGCGCTCGTGGTCGGCGTGCGCCAGTCCAACGAGGACAAGGACCGCGTCGCGGTGCTCGATCTGCTATCGCCGTTCACCGTGTCGGTCATCGAGAACCATCCCGGCGACGCGCGGTTCGACCCCAAGGTCTCGTTCGTCGACCTGACCCTGCTCGGCGAGCGCGCAGCGGGCGGGCTCGACCTGCCGCGCGCGCGGTTCCGCGAGGCGCAGGTGCTGTCGGTGCATCCCTGCGAGAACGCGTGCAGCCCCGACGACGCCGGCTGCGACCCGCAGGTCTGCCGGATCGGCCCCCCCGAGGCGCCGCGCCCGTTCGAGGCGATCGTCGGCGCCGACGTGCTCGCAGGCGACGCCGTCCGGCTGCGGCTCGGCGACGATCAGCTGTTCGTGCTCGCCGACATCGGCGGCAGCGATCGCAGCCGGTCGTTCGCGTGCGATGCCGTGTTCGATTCCCCGTACCGCGGCGGCGGCACCCTCGTGATCTCGGGGACCGAGCTGCCGTTCGGCAACCGCCGGATCACGCTGCAAGCGTGCCTGGGGCCCATCCCCGATCGCGCGCTGTCGCAGGATCAGCGCGGCGCCGACGCCCTGCTGGTGGTCTCGACGGGCATCGGCATCTCGATCCTCGGCGAGACCGCCTACGAGCGCTACCGCGGAGCCCACCTGGCCGCCAAGCCACCGGTCCCGCCGGTCCTGGCCCTTCCCGAGTCCGCGGTCTACTTGCCGTCGGGCCTGGTGACCGGGCGGCTCGCCAAGATCGACGCGCTCGCGCTGGTCGCGGCCACGTCGTCGAACGCGCTGGCGCCGTGCCGCCAGGTCTACGCGCATCACCTGCTCACGCTGCAGAACTGCGACCCCGACCACGAGATCGATGACTGCCCGTGCCCGCCCAACAGCGACTTCTGCGCGGTGCCCGCGGTCCTCGAGCTCACGCCCGAGCTCGGGATCGACTTCCTGGTGGTCTCCGACGACAACCAGACCTTGCAAGCGCTGCGCACCGAGCTGCGCCCCGATCAGCCGGAGGTCGACGGGCTGCTCGGCACCAACGCGCTGCGCGCCGTCGAGATCGACGTCGATTATCCGCACGATCGGCTGCTGGGCCGATGCGCGCAGGACCGCTGCTCGGCGCGCCCTCAGCTCGCGGAGCTCGGCGACCGCAAACAGGTGATGGGCTGCCTCGCCGGTCAGCCCATGCCGACCACGCGACGCTAGCCGACGACCCGGTTCCGGCCGCCTTCCTTGGCCGCGAACAGGTTGGTATCGGCTTGCTTGATGAACTCGAGCGCATCCTCGATCTCGCCGCGCAGGCTCGCGACGCCGATCGACACCGTGACCGGGATGATCGCGTCCTCGAACTTGAACTCGGCGACCTCGACGAGCTTGCGGATCTTCTCGGCGAACTGCATCGCGTTGTAGCCATCGATCTCGGGCAGCACGATGGCGAACTCCTCTCCGCCGTAGCGCGCGAGGACGTCCTCGCGCCGGATCCGCGTCTTGATCACCGACGCCAGGTGCTTGAGCACGTGGTCGCCCGCGAGGTGGCCGAAGCTGTCGTTGACGCCCTTGAAGCGATCGATGTCGAACATGATGAGCGACAGATCGCGGCGGTAGCGCAGCGCGCGCCCGATCTCGCGCTCGAGGGTCTCGACGAAGTAGCGGCGGTTGAACACCTGGGTGAGACCGTCGACCGTGGTCAGCCGGTAGATCTCCTCGTGGTACGCGTTCTCGATGTTGTTGCCGCTCAGGAACTTGAAGATGCAGCGGCCGACCTTGATGAAGTCGCCGTCGCGCAGCACGTACTCGTCGATCATCTCGTCATTGACATAGGTGCCGTTGGTCGACCCCATGTCGCGCAGCATGATCGCGTTGCCGGTGTTGATGATCTTGCAGTGGTTGCGCGAGACCGCTTCCTGATCGATCTGGATGTCGGCCTTCGATGACCGGCCGACGATGATCTGCGGCCGGTTGAGATTGAACTTCTTGCCCAGCTCCAGGCCGTAGATCACGACCAGGCACGCCTCCTTGGCCACCGGGCGGTCACTGATCTTCGAGATCGCGGTGACGACGGTCTTGTTCCGGCCGGTGTCGCTCACCTCGTTCGATCTTAACAGAATCCGGGCCCTGTGCGCCGACGCGGCGCACCCAGACGATCGGCCATCGGCCCAGGCGACCCTAGTGGCCGGTATCCGCGCAGTCGAGCTTGTCGCCGCCCGCGCTCCTGCAGACCAGCGCATCGACGATCCGGTAGCCGCCGCGCAAGAACCGGTATGACTGCAGGAGCAGCCGGCCACCGTGTAGGTTCCAGTAGCCTCGGATGTCGGCCATGTTGTCGTCGCCCTTGGTCGCCAAGCGCTCGAACAGGGACGCATCGAACGTCCCGGCATAACGGGCACAATCAGGCGATCCTGCCGCTGGGACGACGAACACGTTCCAGTGGCAATTTCCTTCCGTCGTACACAGCGTGCGATCTGCGACGATCACCTCTGCGACACCATCGCCGTTGAGATCGCGATCGGCGCGCTCGAGCCGGGGCGACGCACCGACGACGCCATCGCGCCCCGGTGTCGCGCAGGTGCCGACCTGGACCGACGGTGTCGGAACCGGCTTGGGCGTCGTCGCCCGCTGCTCGCGTGTGCACGCCGCGAGGGCGACGACGAGGGCGATCCGCGTACGAGCCATGGTCGGAATCGCGGCGAACCTACATCGATTTGCCGAAACATTCTTGTGTGGACGGGCAGATGACGATACATCCAGGGGCGATGCGGCGCTCCCATGTCCTCTTGGCCGGCGCCGTGGCGATCGCAGGTGGCGCAGCGCTTTTTGGCGGCCACGGCGGACCGGCGGCCGTGGTCCAGGGCGCGCCGCTCGCCGAGGCCGGGCCGACCAGCGAGGCCAGGCGCCCCGCAGTCGATCCGGTTCCGGCCGCCGCGCCAGCGATCCAGCAGGCGCAGGCCGCGATCGCCGAGCTCATCGATCTCGATCAGCTGACCCTGGCCCCCGGCGGAGATCACTACGAGGCGCGGCTCAAGGATGGGCGGCGCGCGGTGCTCACCCTCGATCCGAACCTCCAGGCCTACGCCGAGAAGTTGCTCTCGGAGGCGCGCGCGCCGCGCGGCGCGATCGTCGCCATGGCCCCCGATGGCCGGATCCTGGCGCTCGCAGGCCGCCGCAGTGACGCGCCCTCGAAGAAGGCCGATACCCGCAAGGGCATCTTCGACTGGCGGATCGCCACCGAGGTGTGGGCGCCCGCGGCGTCGGTGTTCAAGCTGGTCACCGCGAGCGCCCTCGTCGCGGCTGGCGTCGATCCGAGCGACAAGGTCTGCTACCACGGCGGGATCCGCTCGGTCCTCGAGTCGAACCTGCGCGACGACCGGCGCGATTCGCGCTGCGAGAGCCTGACCTACGGCGTCGCGCACTCGAACAACGCCATCCTCGGCAAGCTCGCCTTCCAGAAGCTCGAGCCGCCGGCGCTGCTGAGGTTCGCTCGCGAGCTCGGCATCACCGCGGCGCTCCCCGGGTCCGATCTCCGCGGCAACGCGGGCGTCATCGACATCCCCGCCGTGCACGACCTCAACTTCGCGCAGGCGGCGGCCGGCTTCACCGGCTCGCAGCTCTCGGCGGTCGGCGGCGCGCTGCTCGCGGCCACGTTCGCGGACGACGGCGAGCAGCCCGTCCCGCGCCTGGTCGCCTCGATCGACGGTGTGGCGCTGCCCGGAGCGACGCGGCGCCGCGCGATCACGAGCGAGATCGCCCGGGCAGTTGGCCGCATGATGCTCGCGACTTGCGAGATCGGCAGCGCGGCGCGCTCGTTCGGCCGGCATCAGGCGATTCGCGTCGCCGGCAAGACCGGCACGCTGACCCGCACCGATCCGTTTTACATGGAGCATTCGTGGTTCGTCGGGTATGCGCCCGCCGAGCAGCCGCAGATCATCGTCTCGGTCGTGCTGGGCAACCCCGAGAGCTGGCACCTGCGCGGCCACGAGGCCGCCCGGCGCCTGATCGACCGTGCGCTCCGGTGTGCCAACGGCTGTGAAAAACCTCGCACGCACAAGGCGAGCGAGCCCAAAACGCGCGGCTAGCCAGGCGGCCGGCGGCCCGTCCGGTAGAGCGTGCGACCCTTCTCCCGGACCGAGGCGGCGTCGAGCCCCATGGTGGTCGAGATCGGGATGAAGATCGGTTCGACCAAACGCGTACAATGGTACATTTCGCGCGTCCGTCTCCTGGGAGGGTTGCTTCATGAACAGGCTCATTTCATTGGGGTCGCTCGGCGTCCTCGCACTCACAGTCAGTGTCGCTCGCGCCGAAACGCAGGCCGAGATCGCGGCGCGGCTGAACGAGGAGGGCAAGCAGCTGATGTACAAGGATCAGCCTGCCGAGGCCGCCAAGAAGTTCCAGGAGGCCGTCGCGCGCGTTCCGGAGGCCAAGTACTTCGTCAACCTGTGCACGGCCCGGCTCCAGGAAGGAAAGCTCGACGAGGCGCTCACCGCCTGTGACGCCGTCGACCTCAACAACCCCACCCCCGAGCAGAAGACCAAGGCCAGCAAGCTGGTCGAGAAGATCAACGAAGAGGCCAAGAAGCAGAACCTCGAGCTGCACGCCGGCGGTGGTGGCGGCGGCGATCCGGGGACCACCCCTCCGCCCGATCCGACGCGGCCGCCCGATCCGCGCGGCGACAATCGCCCGCCCCCGCCGCCGCGCTACCAGCCCGCCGTCGGGCGCCCGATCGGCCAGAACCTCGTCATGGCGAGCACGCCCGACAACAAGTACACCTGGACGCTGGGCGCCGAGCTGTTCTTCGGCGGCGGCCAGATCGGGCAGCCGGATTATTACGGCTCGGTGGTCAGCGGTCTCCGGATCAAGGCCGACGTTCTGGTGAATCCCGCTGCGCGCCTCGGCGTGCAGGGTTACTTCCAGGTCTCGCACCTCGGCGCGGGCAGCATGGACTCGATCTTCGTCGACACGCTCGACATCTTCGACGTCGGCATCGCGGGCTACAAGCACCTCTGCCTCGGCGGCACGCCGCGACTCTGCGTCACGCCCCTGGTCGGCGTTCATCTGTCGCTGATGAGCCCGGCCGGCGAGATGGATGGCACCGGCAGCCAGGTATTCAACTACGCGGGCCTCGGCGGCCGCGCCGAGATTGCGCTCACGTACGCGTTCGGTCGTCGCTTCGAGCACGCGCTCTCGGTGATGGCCGGCGTGAACCTCTACACGCCGGTGCTGTCAGGTCCGTCGGCCAATGACGACAGCGGAAGCCTGACGATCGAGGAGGCCGGTCTCGACAAGGGTGGCGCGGCTGGATATGTCGGCCTGGGCTACACGTATCGTTTCAACACACCGCTTGGCAGCTCGCCGTTCGTCACGCTCGAGTAGCCTGGCGATTGTCATGACGTTTCGACCGGCATGACGTCATGCATCGAAAGAGATCGGGTATGGTCTCCGCGCTGGTTTTCCCCCGCACGAGCAGGAGACACTATGGCCGGTTCGGACAAGAAACAGACCGCTAAGCTGGTGCTACCGGACGGCAGGGAGGCCGTGCTTCCGGTCACGGTAGGGACCGAGGACGAGCACGCGATCGACATTCGCAATCTTCGCCAGGAAACCGGGTACATCACGCTCGACAACGGGTACATGAACACCGGCTCGACCACGAGCGCGATCACGTACCTCGATGGCGAAGAAGGGGTCCTGCGCTACCGCGGCTACCCGATCGAAGAGCTGGCCGAGAAGTCGAACTTCGTCGAGACCTCCTACCTCCTGATCAAGGGCGAGCTGCCGACCACCGAGGAGCGCCAGGTGTTCGGCCGGATGCTGACCCGTCACAGCCTGATCCACGAGGACATGCACCAGTTCTTCGCGGGATACCCGCCGAGCAGCCACCCGATGGCGGTGCTGTCGGCCATGGTCACGTCGCTGTCGGCGTACTACCCGGACTGCCTCGACCGCCACGCGCCGGTCGATCTGCACATCGCGCGCCTGCTCTCCAAGGTCCGCACGATCGCGGCCTTCTCCTTCAAGAAGAGCATCGGCCAGCCGCTGATCTACCCCAAGAACTCGCTCAATTACTGCGGGAACTTCCTCCACATGATGTTTGCGGTGCCGAGCGAGGAGTACCAGGTCTCGCCGATCCTCGAGAAGGCCGTCAACCAGCTGCTGATCCTCCACGCCGACCACGAGCAGAACTGCTCGACGTCGACGGTGCGCATGGTCGGCAGCTCGGGCGCCAACCTGTACGCGGCGATCGCGGCCGGCATCCTGGCGCTGTGGGGCCCGCTGCACGGCGGCGCGAACCAGGCCGTGATCGAGATGCTCGAGGAGATCAAGGCCTCGGGCGGCGACTTCAAGAAGTTCCTCGACGACGTGAAGAACAAGCGCGACAACCGGCGCCTCATGGGCTTTGGCCACCGCGTGTACAAGAACTATGACCCGCGCGCCAAGATCCTCAAGAAGATGTGCGACGAGGTCCTCGCGCACCTGGGGGTCAAGGATCCGCTGCTCGATCTCGCCAAGGGCATGGAGGAGATCGCGCTGCGCGACGACTACTTCGTGTCGAAGAAGCTGTACCCCAACGTCGACTTCTACAGCGGCATCATCTACCGAGCGATGGGCATCCCGACGAACATGTTCACCGTGATGTTCGCGCTCGGCCGCCTGCCCGGCTGGATCGCGCACTGGAAGGAGATGGTCGATGACAAGGACTCGAAGATCGGCCGCCCTCGCCAGATCTACACGGGCAAGACCAGCCGCCAGTACATCCCGATCGCGCAGCGCTGAGCCCTCGCCGAACCGCTGCGCCCGGTGACGCACGTTCGCGTCGCGGTTCAGGGCGCGCGGCAGCCGGTCGGCAGCACGTTCTCGCGGTACTGGCCTTCCCAGTTGCCGGCCGGGTCGTACTCGCAGACCCAGATGTCCATGCCCTTGCACTGCGAGCGTCCGCAACCGACGCGCGCGGTGCCGCGCCAGACCACCTGCGTGAAGTGGCCGGTCTGCGCCGAGAACCCGCCGTTGGGGAACCGGTAGCGCGCGACCTCGTCGTACCACATGCGCACGACCGCGTCGGCGTCGAGCGTCCCCGAGGTCCCGGCGGCGAGGTTCTCGCCGAGGTCGCCGCCGCTGTGGCCGAACGCGCAACCCTTGTCGCGCAGCGCGTTGGCCCATTGCTGGGCGACCTGCGCGAGCTTGGGCGACCACGTCAGCGGCTTTGCGCAGTGCTTGGCGCGCAGCCGGTTGTGCGCGTCCAAAAGCTGCTGCGCCTCGCTCGACGGCGCCTTCGCGGGGCCGCGCGGCGGCGTGCGGCTCGCACCGCGCGATCCCGGGGAGGCCATCGCCGGATCGGGCGCCGGCGCATCCTCGACAGATGGATCGTCCGATGCAATGGGCGTGGGCGCCTGGGTCGACGCGGGCGCCTCGGGAGCCGACCCGGCCTCGGTACCGAGCGCTACCGGCGGGGGCGGCTGCCGTCCGGATGCAGGACGGATAGGGCCGCAGGCCGCGCTCAGCACGATCGCCAACCAGATCCGCATCTACACAGCATGACACGTCCGTGTGCGTGCGACGGTCGAGCCGCAAGAGCGCAAGCGGCTTCACCGGCAGGAAGTCATACGCGCCGCAGCGCGACGGCGATGGAGCATCTTGCAAGTTTCTTCGCGCCGCGCCAGATTCCGCTCGTGCGTCCCACTGTCGCCGAACCAACTTCCTCCGCCGAGACCGAGGGGATCCGCGTTCGGGTGCAATCGCACTACCTCGCCGACCAATCGTCGCCGCGGGACGATCGCTACGTGTTCGCCTACACGATCACGATCTCCAACGAGAGCTCGAACACCGCCCAGCTCCGCACGCGCCACTGGATCATCACCGACGGGCGAGGCACCGTCGAGGAGGTGCGCGGCGATGGCGTGGTCGGCAAGCAGCCGCGGCTCCAGCCGGGCCAGAGCTTCGAGTACACCTCGGGCTGCGTCCTCACGACACCGATCGGCACGATGCACGGCACCTACCGGATGTGGCGCGATGACGGCTCGTACTTCGACGCCGTGATCGCTCCGTTCTCGCTCGCCCTGCCCGCCTCCCAGCGCACGCGCAGCTTCGAAGCGAACTGACCGCGGGCTCTCAGCGATGCCGCGACGCGGCAGCCGAGCGGAGCGAAATCGATGACTTGCAGCGCGCCGCGTCGCCCGACGCCATGGCGGGCGATGTAGGCGCAACAAACTGCAAAGCCTTCGCGTAGGCTATGCGTCTGAACCCTCGATGACGCACGCCGAGCGTGAAGCCGCCACCGCGACGGCCCTCGTGGCAGCCGCAAAGGCAGGCGATGCCCGGGCGTTCGAGGCCCTGGTCAGCCGCTACCGCAAGCGCATCTTCGCGCTCGCGCTCCACATCACGCGCTCCGCGAGCGAGGCCGACGACATCGCCCAGGACGTCTTCCTCAAGGCGTACCGCGCCCTCCCCGAGTTCGAGGGCCGCAGCCAGTTCTTCACCTGGGTCTACCGGATGACGGTCAACCGCTCGCTCAACGTGCGGCGCGATCGCGCCCGGCGCGGCGAGAACATGCTCGACGACCCGCGCCTCGAGCTCGCCGTCGCCGTCGATTCGCGCAGCGACCCTGCCCGCGAGGCCGAGCTGCGCCAGACCTACGCCCGCCTGCTCCGCGCACTCGATGCGCTGCCCGTCGACATGCGAACCACGGTGATCCTGGTCTCGCTCCAGGGCCTGTCCCACGGCGAGGTCGCCGTCGTGCAGAAGGTCAGCGAGGGAACCATCGCCTGGCGCATGCACGAGGCGCGGCGCCGCCTCCACGAGGCGATGCTGCCCGAGAAGCTCCAGCGCCGCCGCGAGCTGTCGTCCGACCTCGCGCGCGCACTCTCCGAGCACGGCCTCTTCGTGCCGGCAATGACCAAGGGCCGCGCGTAGTTTCCGCGAGCGACTGCGAGCTGTCAGCCCATGACCTTGTGGTCGCCGCCGCGTTCGATCGCGCGGCGATAGGCGGGGCGGGCCTGGATGCGGCCCAGCCACTCGGTGACGGTGGGCGGGATACCCTCGCGCGCGCGCGCCACGGCGCCCTCGATCGGGAAGCTCATCTGGACGTCCGCGGCGGTGAAGGCGTCGCCGGTGAACCAGGTGTTCTTGGCGAGGTGGCCGCCGAGGAAGCCCAGGTGGGTGGCGAGGTTCGGATCGAGGAACCGCTTGCCGACCGTGTTGGCGATCGTCTTGGCGATCGGCCGGACCAGGAGGGGCGCGTCGGTCTTGATGCGGTTGAAGACCAGCTTCATGACCAGGAGCGGCATCAGGGAACCCTCGGCGTAGTGCATGAAGTAGCGGTAGTGGCGATAGGCGAGCGTGCCCGGGGTCGGAGCGAGGGCGCCCTTGCCGTGGGTGTCGACCAGGTACTCGAGGATCGCGCCCGATTCGGCGAGGGTGGCATCGCCTTCGGTGATCACCGGTGACTTGCCAAGCGGGTGGATCTTGCGCAACGACGCCGGCGCCAGCATGGTCTTGGGATCGCGCTCGTACTTCACGATCTCGTATTCGAGGCCGAGCTCCTCGAGGAGCCAGAGCACGCGCTGGGATCGCGAGTTGTTGAGGTGGTGGACGGTGATCATGGCCCGATGGCTGTATCATGTCCGCGCATGCGGCCGCTTGTGGTCGCGCCGCCGCAACGCCACAACGCGACAACGCCATGACCAAGCTCCCGACCCGCTCACCGACCCATGAGGATGTTCCGCCCGCCCGGCTCGCGGCGATGGGGCTCGAGCTCGAGGATATCGCCGACGGCGAGGAGGTTGCCCTGCCGCGGCTGATCGAGCTCGCCGAGGATCGCGGCCGGCCTGCGAGTCATTACCTGGCCGCGCTCCCGCTCGCGACCGAGCTGCGGCTGGCGGCCGCGGGTCCCGTCACCGTCCGCGTGTGCGCCGGGAACTGCCAGCGCTGGGGCGCGCTCGATCTGCTCGATCACCTGGCGGAGCGGGGCGGCCCAGGGGGCTGCGTTCGGCATCGCGCCGGTCAGCTGCCTCGACCGCTGCGATCTCGCGCCGGCGTGCGAGATCCATGGCGCGCATGGCCAGCTCGTCCTCGCCCCGGCGACCCGCGGCGCGCTCGACGAAGCGCTGCGCGAGCTGACCCGCTGACGCCCGGCGAGATCGAATCGGCCCGACCAGAGGCCGCGACAAAACGCACGTCGCCTCCGTCGTCGCGGAGGCAGGTGATCGCGCGGCGCGGCGTCCGCTCGAGCGTGGGGGGCGCCGCCTCGACGATGCTCGCCGGGGACACGCGCGGCAGGGCGCGATTGCGCTGCGACGATGCGGAGTTGTCTCACGTGTCGCACCACGTCCGGTGCTGGCTCTCGCCGAGTGTTAGCGCTAGCCTCCTCAGCGGTGCTGCGCCTCGAGAAGGTCAATAAGTACTACCGCGTCGGCACTCATAGCCTCCATGTCCTGCGCGACATCGAAGTCGAGGTCGCCGACGGCGAGTTCGTCGCGATCATGGGCGCCTCGGGCTCGGGCAAGTCGACGCTGCTCAACATCCTCGGCATCCTCGACGATTATGACTCGGGAGATTACTGGCTCGGCGATACGCTGATCCGCAATCTGACCGAGCGCAAGGCGGCGAACTACCGGAACCGCTTCATCGGGTTCGTGTTCCAGTCGTTCAACCTGCTGCCGTTCAAGACCGCGCTCGAGAACGTGGCGCTGCCGCTGTACTACCAGGGCATCACGCGCCGGAAGCGCAACCAGATCGCGACGCAGTACCTCGAGCGCGTGGGGCTCCGCGACTGGGCCGAGCACACCCCGGCCGAGATGTCGGGCGGCCAGAAGCAGCGCGTGGCGATCGCGCGCGCGCTGATCGGCAAGCCGCGGCTGATCCTCGCCGACGAGCCGACCGGCGCGCTCGACAGCGAGACCTCGCAGCAGATCATGGATCTGCTTTCGGAGATCCACCAGACCGGCATCACGGTGCTGGTGGTGACCCACGACTCGGAGGTCGCCGCGCGCACGCAGCGCATCATCCGGCTCAAGGACGGCAAGGTGATGACGCCGCACGAGATGATGGCGGCGGCATCGAGTCACCCCGGCATGCAGGCGGCGACGTAGTGCTGATCCCGCTGCTCCAGGCGATCGGCATCGGGCTGGGCGTGATGGCCGCGCTCGGCGTGCTCGTGCTCCTCGTGCTGCTCGTGGTCGCCCTGCTCAAGATGGCGTGGGTCGCGCTGCAGCAGCACCGCGATCTGGTCTCGCTCGACCGCTGGGGCGAGGTGCTCGACACGATCCGGCGCAACAAGATGCGCACGTCGCTGACGATGATCAGCGTGGCGTGGGGCATCTTCGTGCTGGTGTTCTTGCTCGGCCTGGGCAAGGGCCTCGACAACGGGCTGCGCCACACGTTCGCGCGCGACGCCACCAACGGCATCTGGGTGAGCGCCGCCAAGACCAGCATCGCCCACGACGGCTACGACGTCGGCCGCAAGCTGACGTTCGACAACCGCGACTACGAGCGTGCGAAGTCGGCCAAGCTCCCCGGTGCCGGCGGTCAGGGCATCGAGCATCTGTCGGGCCAGTACTTCATCAAGGGCGGTCAGTTCGGCGGCGGCGAGATGCTGACCAAGCGCAACGGCAAGGCCAATGCGTTTCAGCTCAACGCCGTCCATCCCGATGCGATCTACCTCGCGGCGCAGTTCGTCGAGACCGGTCGGTTCCTCGTCCCGGCCGACATCGAGCAGCGGCGCAAGGCCGCGGTGATCGGGCGCGGCGTGCGCGACTTCCTGTTCCCCGGCGAGAACCCGATCGGCCAGTGGATCGAGATCGTCGGCGTGCCGTTCCAGGTCGTCGGCGTGTTCAGCGGCCAGGGCGACGCCGAGCAGGAGCGCCAGATCTACATCCCGGTGTCGACCGCGCAGCTGGCGTTCAACGGCGCCGACAAGCTCGGCATGCTCGAGTTCACGATCGGGGACGCCAACGCCGACGAGGCCAAGATCATCACGGACCAGGTGGTCGCCCAGCTCGCCGAGCGCCACCACTTCGATCCCAAGGATCCACAGGCGGTCCGGGTGCACAACAACGTCGAGCAGTTCGAGCGGTTCTCGAAGATCTTCTGGATGATCTCGACCTTCGTGGTCGTGATCGGCGTGTGCACGCTCCTGGCCGGCATCGTCGGCGTGTCGAACATCATGATGATCGCGGTCAAGGAGCGCACCAAGGAGATCGGGATCCGCAAGGCGCTGGGTGCGACGCCGAGCTCGATCGTGTTCATGATCATCCAGGAGGCGGTGTTTCTGACCGGCATCGCGGGCCTGTTCGGGCTGGCGGCAGGCGTCGCGCTGCTCGGGGTGATGGCGGAGGCGGTGCAGAACGACTTCGTGCGCAACCCGTCGATCGACCTCCGGATCGGCGTCATCGCCACCATCGGCCTGGTCATCGCCGGCGCGCTCGCCGGCTACTTCCCCGCCCGCGCGGCGGCGCGTGTCAACCCTGTCCACACGTTGCGAGACCAATAGTGTTCGATCTCGATAACTGGCAAGAGGTGTGGGCGACGCTGCGCTCCAACCGCCTGCGCACCATCCTGACCGCGCTCGGGGTGTTCTGGGGGATCGTGATGCTGATGGCGATGCTCGGCTTCGGCTCGAGCATGCAGGAGGGCACGCAACGGCAGATGAAGGGCGTGGCGACCAACGTGCTCTGGGTATGGGGCCAGACCACGACGATCGCCCACGACGGCCTGCCGGTCGGCCGCCAGGTCAAGTTCGACATCTCCGATATCGAGAAGCTCCGCCGGCTCGACGGCATCGAGTGGCTCGCGCCGCGGCTCCGGCTGGGCGGCTGGATGAGCGGCTTCAACGTCAGCTACGAGGGCAAGACCGGCAGCTACGCCGTGTTCGCCGACTACCCCGACTTCCGGCACATCCTGTCGTTTGACTACCAGGCCGGGCGGTTCATCAACGACCGCGACATCGCGGAGCAGCGCAAGGTCGCGGTGATCGGCCAGGCGATCCGCGACGAGCTGTTCCCGGCCGACGTCAACCCGATCGGCAAGTACATCAAGATCAGCGGCGTGTACTTCCAGGTCGTGGGCATCACCAAGACGCTGCGCTCGGGCCAGCAGGGCGATCAGGACGCGCACACCGCGTTCGTCCCGTTCACCACGCTCAAGAGCGCGTTCCACATGGGCGACCGCGTCGGGTTCTTCGCGCTGACCGCCAAGCCGGGCAGCGACGGTCCCGAGGTCGAGCGCGAGGTCCGCGCGGTGCTCGCCAAGAGCCACCGGGTCTCGCCCGATGACCAGCTCGCGATCGGCTCGTTCAACGCGTTCGTGTTCTTCGGCAAGCTGCA
>DATIPJ010000682.1:0-3038 GCA_035472155.1 Kofleriaceae bacterium | reverse complement strand
CGACAGCATGTGCTCGGCCTGGAACGTCGCGGTCGCGCCGTGCTCGACGATCGCGCCCGGCTCGAGCCAGCCCGACAGCATGAACGCGCCCAACAGCGACAGGCCCATCGCGACCTCGTACGACATCATCTGCGACGAGCTGCGCAGCCCGCCGAGCAGCGCCCACTTGTTGTAGCTGGCCCAGCCCGCGATCGTGCCGCCGTAGTTGGCGAACGTGAGGATCGCGAAGTAGTAGATGAGGCCGAAGTCGATCGAGAAGATCTGCAGCCGGATCGAGTCGGCGAACTCGGCCGAGCCGGGCGCGGTCGCCAGCTTGACCGGATCGATCACGTCGTGCAGGCCGAGCTGGTGCGGAAAGATCGTCGGGCCGAACGGGATGATCGCGAACGCGATGAACACCGGCGCGAGCGCGAGGATCGGCGCGAGGGCGAACAGCCCCTTGTGCACGTTGGCGGGGACGAAGTCCTCCTTGAAGATCATCTTCAAGGCGTCGGCGACGAAGTGCAGGACGCCCTTGAGCTTGATCGGGCCGATGTTCGCCCGGTTGGGACCGAGCCGGTCCTGCATCATCGCGCTCTGCCGGCGCTCGGCCCACGTGAGCAGCGACGCCAGCGGCATCACCAGCGCGAGCACGAGGAACAGCCACTTGACGACCGCGGAGTCCAGGATGTCGTAGACGCTGGGCAAGCTCATCTCAGCCTCGGCTTCCTGCGAAGCGCAGCGCGAGCGGCCGCGCCTCGCGCGCCCAGGTCAGCGCGCTCCACGCGCTGATCGTCTGCGTCATGTCCTTGAACACCTCGCGCGCGTGCGCATAGCCGAGGCTGCTCGACTCGCCGAACGCCGTCGCGTGCGCGAGCCGCACGACCGCTTCCCACGCCGGCAGCGCGAGGCCGGGCGCCGGAAACGCCGCATGCATCCGCTGCACGCGGTCGGCGACGTTGGTCACCGTGCCCGCGGCCTCGGCCCACGCCGCCGCCGGCAGCGCGACCTTGGCGCTGGTGACCGGGCCGCGCTCGTGCGTGCTGATCGCGATGACATCGAGCTCGCGCAGCCGCCCGGCGTCGAGCCCCGGCAGCTCGGTGCCGAGCATGAGCAGCATCCGCACCTCGGGCGCGATCTGCGCGACCGGCTTGACCGTGAGCCCGAGGCCGGCGGTGATGTGCTTGAGCCCGGCGGTGTTCGCGTTGACGTCGGCGACGCGCAGCCGCCCGTCGGCGCGCTCGGGCACCGCGGGCTTGCCGGCCACGTAGACCGTGGCGATGCCCCACGCCTTCGCGAGCTTGCCGAGCGCGAAGTTGTCCTCGTTGGAGTACTCGGCCGACAGCACGATGCCGACGGCCGCCGGCGCCACCGAGGCGATGCCGGTGAGCAGGCTCGCCGCGGCGCTGACCGCGCGATCCCAGCTCGACGGCAGCCCGTCGATCAGCGGCGCCGCGAGCCGCTTCTCGCGCAGCTCGTGATACGTGAACCGCCCCTCGTCGCACATCCAGTACTTGTTGACGTCGGGGTTGTGGCGCGGCACCAGGCGCCACGCGCGCCCGTGCTTGTGGTGGATCTCGATGTTGCAGCCGGTCGCGCAGCCGTTGCACACGCTCGGCGTGGCCTCGAGCTCCCACGCGCGCATCGTGAACCGGAAGTCCTTCGCGGTCAGCGCCCCGACCGGGCAGACATCGACGGTGTTGAGCGAGTACGGATTATCGAGCTGCGCGCCGGGCGCGGTGGTCAGCACCTCGTGGTCGCCGCGGTGGGCGAAGTCGAGCTGGTGCTCCCCGGCGACCTCGTCGCAGGTGCGGATGCAGCGCGAGCACAGGATGCAGCGCTCCTGATCGAGGACGATCGTGGGCCCGAGGTCGACGACCTTGGCCTTGTGCACCTTGGGCACGTCGACCCGCGAGTCGTCGTTATCGTGCTCGAAGTACAGCTTCTGCAGCGTGCACTCGCCCGCCTTGTCGCAGATCGGGCAATCGATCGGATGGTTGAGCAGCGTGAACTCGAGCTGCTGCTTGCGGGCGAGCACCGACTGCCGGTCGGTCGTGTGGACGACCATGCCCTCGCCGCACACCTGCTGGCAGCTCGGCTGGAGCTTGGGGTTCTTCTCGACCGAGACCAGGCACTGGCGGCACTGCGCTACGATCGCCAATCCCGGGTGGTAACAGAACGCGCTGATGTCGATGCCGAGCGTGCGCGCGGCCTCGAGGACGTTGGTCCCCTTCTTCACGGTGACGGCCATGCCGTCGATCGTCAGCGTGACCGAATCGGATGGCGGCGCGGGCACCGGGGCTGCCGTCGGCGGTGGCACGGGCGCCGAGGCCGGTGCGGCGGGGATCGAGCCGGCGGGCGGCGGCTTGGTCGTTTCGCTCACTTGTCGCACTCCCCGCCGATCATGTTGATCATGCCGAAGATCGGAACGACGTCGGCGATGAGGTGGCCGCGGATCAGCTGTTCTGCCGTCGACAGATGGACGAACGACGGCGAGCGAACGTACGCCTTGTACGGCCGCCCGGTGCCATCCGCGATGACGTAGAACCCGAGCTCGCCATTGCCGCCCTCGACGAACGCGTACGCTTCGCCGGCGGGGACCCGGATGCCGTCCATGATGTGCTTGAAGTGGCGGATCATCGATTCGATCGTGTTGTACGTCGCCTGCTTGACGGGCAGCGCCACGCGCGGGTCGTCGACCATCACCGGGCCGTCGGGGATCTGCTTGAGGCACTGGCGCAGGATGCGGATCGACTGCTTGAGCTCCTCGATGCGCACCAGGTAGCGGTCGTAGCAATCGCCGGTCGTGCCGACCGGGACGTCGAACTCGACCTCGGGATAGATCGAGTACGGGTAGTCCTTGCGGACGTCGTAGTCGACGCCGCACGCGCGCAGGATCGGCCCGGCGCAGCCGGTGGCGATCGCGTCTTCCTTGGTCATCGCGCCGATGCCGGCCATGCGGTCGCGAAAGATCTTGTTGTTGTTGAGCAGGCCCTCGACCTCGACCATGACCTTGGCGATCTGATCGAGGCACAGGGTCAGGTCGTCATCGAACCCCT
>DATIPJ010000681.1:0-10486 GCA_035472155.1 Kofleriaceae bacterium | reverse complement strand
CCAAGGACATCATCTTCGACGAGCGTGCCCGCAACCGTATGATGACGGGCGTCGACACCCTCGCCAATGCCGTCAAGGTCACCCTCGGCCCGCGCGGCCGAAATGTCGTGATCGAGAAGTCGTGGGGCGCTCCGACGGTCACCAAGGACGGCGTCACCGTCGCCAAGGAGATCGAGCTCGAGAACAAGTTCGAGAACATGGGCGCCCAGATGGTCAAGGAGGTCGCCTCCAAGACCTCCGACACCGCCGGCGACGGCACGACCACGGCGACCGTGCTCGCCCAGTCGATCTATCGCGAGGGCTCCAAGCTCGTGGCCGCGGGCCATAACCCGATGGAGCTCAAGCGCGGCATCGACAGCGCGGTCACCGCGGTCATCGAGTCGCTCAAGAAGCTGTCGACGCCCACCAAGGGCAAGGAAGACATCGCGCAGGTCGGCACGATCAGCGCCAACGGCGACACCGAGATCGGCGACATGATCGCCGAGGCGATGCGCAAGGTCGGCAAGGAAGGCGTGATCACGGTCGAGGAGGCCAAGACGCTGACCTCCGAGCTCGACGTGGTCGAGGGCATGCAGTTCGACCGCGGCTACGTGTCGGCGTACTTCGTGACCGACACCGAGCGGATGGAGTGCGTGCTCAACGACGCGTACGTCCTGATCCACGAGAAGAAGATCTCGAACATGAAGGAGCTCCTGCCGGTGCTCGAGCAGGTCGCCAAGCTCGGCAAGCCGCTCCTGATCGTCGCCGAGGACGTCGACGGCGAGGCGCTCGCGACCCTGGTGGTCAACAAGCTCCGCGGCACGCTGCACATCTGCGCGGTCAAGGCGCCCGGCTTCGGCGATCGCCGCAAGGCGATGCTGCAGGACGTCGCGGCGCTGACCGGCGGCCAGGCGGTGACCGAGGACCTCGGGCTCAAGCTCGAGAACCTGACGATCAATGACCTCGGCCAGGCCAAGCGCATCACGGTCGACAAGGACAACACCACGATCGTCGACGGCAACGGCAAGAAGGAAGACATCGACGCTCGGGTCCGCACGATCCGCAACCAGATCGAGGAGACCACGTCGGACTACGACCGCGAGAAGCTGCAGGAGCGGCTCGCCAAGCTGGTCGGCGGTGTCGCGATCATCCGGGTCGGCGCCGCGACCGAGGTCGAGATGAAGGAGAAGAAGGCCCGCGT
Organism: Kofleriaceae bacterium; assembly: GCA_035472155.1. Lineage (GTDB taxonomy): Bacteria > Myxococcota_A > Polyangia > Haliangiales > Haliangiaceae > JABFXX01. The sequence goes on along the minus strand of DATIPJ010000681.1, from coordinate 9,306 downwards.
CGAGGACGCGCTGCACGCGACCCGCGCGGCCGTCGAGGAGGGCGTCGTCCCGGGCGGCGGCGTGGCGCTGCTCCGCGCGCAGACCGCGCTCGAGTCGATCAAGCTCAACGAGGAGCAGAACTTCGGCGTGTCGATCGTGCGCCGCGCGCTCGAGGAGCCGCTGCGCCAGATCGCGGGCAACGCCGGCGTCGACGGCTCGATCGTCGTCAGCAAGGTCCGCGAGGGTCAGGGCCCGTTCGGCTTCAACGCCGCGTCGCTCGAGTACGGCGACCTCGTCAAGGCCGGCGTCATCGACCCGACCAAGGTCGTGCGCACCGCGCTGCAGAACGCGGCGTCGGTCGCGTCGCTCCTGCTCACCACCGAGGCGATGATCGCCGAGCGTCCCAAGAAGGAATCGCCCGCCCCGGCCGGCGGCGGTGGTGGCGGCGGCATGGGCGGAATGGGTGGCATGGGCGGCATGGGCGGCATGGACTTCTAGTCCACCCTCGTTGCCCATCCTGATACGAACGCGGCGGCCTCGGCTGCCGCGTTCGCGTTTTCGGGCGCGATGCGCGGTCGCTAGCGCGGCGAGCGTCCGACGATGATCGCGCGCGGCAGGCCGCGATCGCGGATCAACCGGTCGTGCTCGGTCTCCCACAGCGCGGTCAGGTAGATCAGGCCGACCTCGATGATCCACCAGACGATGACACCGACCATCAGCAAGAGCAGCGTCGCATGCATCTCGGGCCAGTCCGCCCCGAGCACCTCACCGACCTGGGCGAGCACGAACGGTGCGATCACGGTGGCCGCGGCGAGCGCGACCCAGCGCCGGTAGCGGTCGAGCCAGCGCACGCGGGCAGCGAGCGTATCCACGCGCTGCTGGGGCACCCGCCGGGACGGCTCGCCGGACATGTGGGTTCGAGCATAGCATCCCGCCCGGCGAGGTGATCCGGGCTACTGGCAGGCGGTCGCCTGATCGGCGGTCTTCGCCGCGATCATGCAGTCGGTCTGGTCCGTATTGTTGGCCGACTGGCACTGGCGGACGCAGACCGGGACGCCCTGCTCGAGGTAGCGGTCGAGCTCCTCCTGCTGCTGCTTGCGCATCGCGTCGCGCTGGTCGGCCGGGGCAGCGGTGATCTTGGCCTCGGCGTGCTTCCAGTAAACCAGCGTCGCATAGTTGCGACAGCCCTGATCGCACTTGACCGGGTCCCCCCGGCAGGCACCCAATGCGACAATCGACGCAAGGGCCAACGCGATGGCGAGCCGCATGCACGGTGCCTACCATGGCCGAAAGGCCCCCGCGATACGGTACGCTGCGGCCATGCGTCGCGCGGCCCGCTCGGCGGTTGCCGTGGGCATCCTCGGGATCCTCGGTCCCGTAAGGGCTGTCTCGGCGGGTCCCTGGACGCTGACCATGGAGGGCGGCGCCGAAGCCGACACCAACGTCGCGCGCGTCGAGACCGGCGCGGGGCTGTCCGACCGGGTCGCGGCACCGGTCGGTCGGGCCGGCGCGCGGATCGGCCATCGCGACCAGCTGCTCGGCGGCGGCTACATGCTCGCGCTGTCCGGCCTCGGTCGCTGGGTCGCGAGCGGCAAGGTCGACAACGAGAGCGTGATGCTCTACGCCGGCGACGCGCGCTGGCTGCATCCGATCGCGTCGCGCCCGGTCGCGGTCGGCGTCGCGCTGACCGCCGCAGATGCGTTCGGCCTCACCGGCGGCAGGGCCGCGCGGTCGTTCCGCAACCTCGGCGCCGATGCGCTCGTCGTGCTCGGCAGCGATGACCGCCACCTCACGCTCGCGGCGGGAGGGCGCGACTTCGTCTACAAGCAGGACCACATGTTCGACTGGCGCGGACCGGTCGGCAGCGTGCGGCTCGATCTGACGCTGTGGCAGGCCGCCGGCAAGTCGCGCAGCCTCGAGCTCACGACGATGCTCGACGCCGAGATGCGAAGCTACAACAGCATCGCGTTCCGCAACATCTGCCCGCCCGGCATGGGCGGTGACTGCAAGGCCGCTGCATCGGCGATGCGCGCGGACCGCTTCCAGCGCGCGAGCATGGACCTCACCTGGACGGGCGACGTGGTCGCGACCGCGGGCTATCAGCTCACGGTGGTGGATTCGAACAGCTATGGCCAGTCGCTGATCCGCCACCGCGTGGCCGCGTCGGTGACCGCCGAGCTCGCCGACAAGCTGTTCGGCAGCGCGACCGTGACCCTGCAGCTCGACCAGTATCCCGATGGGCTGGTCGTCGACAAGGACGATCAGCACGTCGAGGTCCTGACGCTCGAGGACGAGAACCGCAGCTCGCTGCAGGTGCGGCTCGCGCGCGCACTTTCGACCGCGTGGTCGCTCGAGGCGCGCGCCGCGGTGTGGCGCGACTTCGATCCGACCGGCACGGCGTCGTTTCGCCGCGAGGTGGTCTACGCCGGCATCATCTATTCGATGTGACGGTCGCGTCGCACATCAGGGCTTCTGGGCCAGCCGCTTCGCGCGCGCCTCGATCTCGAGCCGCTTGCGCCGGACCTGCTCGAGCCGCTGCGCCACCGCGTCGTGCGCCTTGCGCGCGGCCGCGGCGCGCTGGGCCGGGTCGCCCGAGAGCTGTGCCGCCGTGAAGTTGTTGATCGTCGACGCATCGATCACGTCGGCGAGCACGGTCGGGACGTAGCTCTCGAAGCTGGACGGCACGTTGGTCGGCGCGTTCGGCAGCGACGAGGGGTCGCTGACGCCACCGACACCGGGGCCGTCGGTGCTGCTCTCGGCGCGCGAGCTGTTGCGGTGCGGCTGGTCGTCGTAGCGGTTGACCAGGTCGCCCTGCCGCTCGTGCTGCTTGCGCAGCTGCGCGGTGTGCTCGAGATCGATCGCCTGCGTCGCGAGCTCGTCGATCTGGCGGCCGAGCTCGAGCTCGCTCGCACGCAGCTCGTTGGCGTGCTGCAGCAGCTCCTCTGGATCCGCCAGCGGATCGATTCGCAGGTCGGGAATCAGAATCCGATGCGGCACATCGCGAAGCTGTGAGGCAAGCAACACCTTTGCCCGCCCGAGACGCTGCGCACGCGGCGCGGGCGCCCCCGCCTTGAGCTCGGCGTCGATGGCCGTCAGAAACGCCCGTCGCGCATTCACCAGCGTCCGCTGGGCCACGTCGACCTCGCGCGTCGCGGCGTCGAGCTGCTTGGAGGTCTCGAGCGAGGCCGACAGGCTATCGCGCAAATCTCGGTCACGCCGCCAGGATGCGCGTTGCTTTTTTAAACGATCGATCTCGGCGACCTCGTCCTCGTAGCGCTGCTTGAGCTCGGCTCGACGGGCGGCGAGGTGCGCGACCTGCTGCTCTGCGCCGCTGGCAACGAGCTCGGCCCCGTTGGTGGCAGCCGTTGACTGCTGGTTCGCCTGAGCGCGCGCGCTCACGCTCACCACCATCAACGTCAACACGAGCCACCATCGAGACATGACGATTTCCATGTTAAAGCAGTCTGCGTGCCACGCTCAAGTACCCGTCTCGAGCCAGGTGAATTCCATCAAGTTCCGCTGAATATGCGCTGAGCGTTCTCTCACGCCTCAGATTCCTGAGGACGCTCGGCGGCGAGCCGAAGTGTCAGGTATCGCAACGCGGCCGTTGCCATCGCGGCAAGGCACGCGAGCGGTTCTCCGTCGGGGCGCTCCCATACGAGGTAGTCGCGCCCTTCGGCGTCGACGACCGCATGATAACGAAGTCTCCGTAGTCGATAGCTCCCGCATACGAGTGAGTCACCTTCGAGTGCGATCCCGTAGTCGAGCGGCCGGCCATAGCGACACATCACGCGGTCGACAGCGACCAGAGATAGCGCGCCGCTCGAGCCATCCTCGTCGGAAATCTGGATCCGCTGGCCATCGCTCTCCGCCCAGGTCCGGACGTGCTTGCCGTCCGCCCTGATCCTCTCGTCGAGCAACAGCACATCGATATTCTAGACTGGAAGCCATTGCGCCGTCGCTGCCTTCTGCCCTGGCGGTGCGAGGGCGTGGTGTGCATGGTTTGTACGATCGCAGCTTCGGTGTGCACAGCTTGCGCGATGGCAGGCCACCGGGGAAAGTTGCGAATATGCAGCATACAGCGGCACCGGCGCGACCACTCCTCGTCGCCGCGCTGGTGGCTTCTGCCTGTGGTGGCAAGTTGAGTGACCACCCGGCAGCCACAGTGACCAGGTTCCTGCCTGCCACGCTCGAGACCGTCCGCCCCAAGGAGGGCGATCCCCGTACCGCCAAGGTCCGGATCTACGTGGACCCGGGGATCCGGGCCTTGCCGCACTGGAAGGAGGACATCACCGACCAGATCGACTACGCGAACCAGCTGCTGCAGCCGATGCTGGGCGTCCGGCTGGTGATCGGTGCGGTCAACGACTGGGCGCGCGCGGACGATCCGCAGAACGCGCTTCGCGAGCTCGGCGAGGCGGACAAGGGCGAGGGCGCGGCGTGGGTGATCGGCTACGTCACGCCCGAGGACCGAGCGAGCAAGGCGATGAGCGAGCTCGGCCAGGCGCAGCCGCTCGGCCGCTCCGTCATCGTGCGCGGCTGGTCGGAGAAGGCCGAGATCGACGCGCTCAAGGGCAAGCTGCCCGACCTGCAGGACGCCGAGCGCGCCGAGGTGATCGCGGCGCATCGCCGGCACAAGCAGACGGTGGTGCTGCTCCACATGCTGGCGACCACGCTCGGGGCGATCGGCGAGGCCGACGCGTCGTGGATCCAGCACGCGTCGTACTCGAGCAAGCAGAGCACGTTCTCGACGCGCAACCGCGAGGTGCTGCAGATCGCGATCGATGGCCGGCTGGCGGGCGACTCCGACCAGGTGCTGGCGCGCAAGCTCGCCAACGCAATCGAGAAGATCGAGTGGGGCGGCTGGATCCCGTCGTCGCGCGACGAGGTGCTCACGCTGCTCAACCACACCGTCGAGGCCGGCGCGTCGGCCAAGACGTTCGCCGACATCCCGCCCGCCGCGTTCGAGGAGTTCAAGCGGATCACCGAGCTCGCCAAGCGCGGGAAGACCGCCGACGCGCTGACCGAGCTGAGCAACCTCCTCACCGCGTACCCGGGCAACGCGACGATGCACGAGCTGCGCTGCGAGATCATGCTCAAGAAGCCGGGCGTCGCCGACAAGACGACGCGCGCGGCGTGCGCGCGGGTCAGCGAGCTGGCGCCCGGCGATCCGACGGTGCACCTCGCGGTGGGCGAGGCGCTGATCGCCGCGGGCGACCTGGCGGCCGCGCGCGGAGAGCTCGCGCAGGCAGAAGCCAAGATCGTCAACCTCAAGACCGGGTTCGACGAGGCGTGGCGCCGGCTGATCGGCATCTACATGGGCCTGGGCGCGCTGACCTGGACCGAGGGCGCGATCGCCAAGGCCCGGCTCGACAACGACCCGGCGGCAGCGCGCGTCGCGCAGACCCGGGCGCGCTACGGCATCCCGCGCGGGGCGAAGTTCGTGACGGCGGACGACGAGGCCAATCTGGTCAACGCGATCCGCGGCGCGCTCGACCTGATCTACGCGCAGAAGTTCGCCGATGCCGAGCGCACGCTGACCGCTGCCGAGAAGAAGTGGCCGCGCGCGCCGGGCATCACCGCCGCGCGCTGCGACCTCGCCTATCGCCAGAGCCAGATCGCGGCGGCGCACGCCGCGTGCGCGCAGGCGCTGGCCGCCGATCCGAACGAATCGTGGGCGCTCTACCTGCTCGGCGTGCTGCTGCTGCGTGAGGTCGGCACCGTCGACGCGGGCGTCGCGAAGCTCAAGGCGGCGATCGCGATCGACCCCGAGCTCGGACAGGCGTGGCGCTCGCTGGCCGCGGCGTACGCGCGCGGTCGCGACAAGGCAGCGCTCGATCAGCTCGGCAAGGACTACCTGGCCAAGTTCGGACAGCCGCTACCTCCGCCATCGGCGGGCGCACCCAGGTAGCGCGTATATACTGCGCCGGTGAGCTTCATGCGCCGGATGTTCTCTGCGGACTACCGCGCCGCGGTGGCCGCCGAGGCCGCCGGCGACGTGGAGCAGGCCGCCGAGCGCTATGCGCTGGCCGGCGAGTTTGCCGGTGCGGTCCGCATGCACCTGGCGCGCGCCGCCCGGGCACCGACGCGGCTCGGCGAGCTCGGCGCGCTGCGCGATGCGCTGCGCTGGGCCGGCGACGATCCGGCGCTGCGCCGCCAGGCGGCCGCGGCGCTCGGCAAGGCGCTGTGGGAAGCGGTGCGCGCCGAGGGCATCGCCACCGAGCGCGACCGCGCCAAGGTGCGCGAGGCGGCCGACCTGCTCGTGATCGGAGAGGCCCACGCGCTCGCGGGCGAGGCGCTCGAGACCATCCACGATCACCTGGCCGCGGCCAACGCCTACTCGGCGGGCGGCCTCGTCGAGCGCATGGAGCTCGCGCTGGCCAAGGACGACGCCGTGCAGCACGCGGTGCACGAGGAGAGCGACGCCTTCGCGGGCTATCAGACCGCGATGCGGATCGGACGGCGGGACGAGGCGCGCGCAGAGCTGGTGCGCGCGATCGCCGCCGTGAACGCCGCGGCCGCCGGGGCTGCCGGAGGTGCCGGGACTGCGGGAGCGGCCGGAGCCGAGTATCGCCGGCTGCTCGATCACCTCGACGCCGCGATGTTGACGTCGGGCAAGCTCGAGCTCAGGCGGCGCGGCAAGCCGGCGATCGTCGCGTGCGCAGCGCCGCGCATCGTGCTCGGGCGCGATCCGCTGTGCGACCTGACCTTGCGCGCCGGCGGCGTGTCGCGCCAGCACGCCGAGATCGAGCACACCGGCGAGGCGTTCGTGCTGCGCGACCTCGACTCGCGCAACGGCACGAGCCTGGCCGGCCTGCCGCTCGCCGGGCGCGTGCCGCTGGTCGGCACCGGGCGATTCGGGCTCGGCGACGAGTGCTCGATCGACTACGAGGTCACCGGCGGCAGGCTCCTGCTGCGCCTGCGCGCGGGGCTCGACCGCGGCGTCGCGCTGATCGCCGGCGCGCCGGGCGAGCGCCTCGAGCTCGCGCCGCTGGAGGTCGGGCTCGACGTCGTGTTCCAGCGCAGCCGGCCGTTCGTCGGCCGCGGCGCGTGCACGCAGGTGACGTTCAACGACGAGGCACTGGGCGACCTGCGCATCCAGGTGATCCGCCAGGACCGCTTGCTGGCCGACGGCGAAGAGATCGACGTTGGCTAAGTCGGGCACATCGCTGTGGCGCTGGCTCATCGGGCGCAAGCCGACGCCACCGCCGATCCCGCAGCCGGCGCCCGAGCCGCAGCACCTGGGCAGCGCCGACGAGGCGTTCCTCGCCAAGCTGGTCTCCGAGCTCGCCAGCGGCAAGCGCCGCGACGAGATCGGGGCCCCCGAGGTCGTGCACCACATCGACGGCCTGTGGACCTCGGGCCACGAGCGGCTCGCGATCGAGTGGATGGAGAAGCTGCTCTCGGTGCCCGAGGTTCCGGAGGCCGCGGCCGCGCCGCTGCGCGCGGTGCTCGTCGAGCGCTACGAGCAGCGCGGCGAGCTCGACGTCGCGCTCCGTCACCTCGAGCGGCTGACCGGCGACGAGCGCTACGCCCTGCGCGCCCACTACCTGCTCGCCGAGCACGCGCGCAGGCACGGCGACCACGAGCGCGCGCTGCGCCACTACGAGGCGGTGCTCGGGCGCGATGTCGACTATCCCAACGTGCGGATGCGCGTCGAGCGGCTGCGCACGCTCACCGGCCGCGCGGCGCCGGCCGCCGGCGAGACCATCGCCGCGGGCGACGTCGCCGGCATCCAGGCCGGCGCGCGCTATCGACTGGTGCGCGAGCTCGGGCGCGGCGCCACCGGCGTGGTGTACCTGGCGCGCGACGTCGAGCTCGACCGCGACGTCGCGATCAAGCTGCTCCACCCGCACCTCGCCGGCACCGAGCGCGCCGATGCGCTCGCGCGGTTCTTCCACGAGGCCCGCGTGATGGCCTCGCTGCGCCACCCCAACGTGGTCGCGGTGCTCGACCTCGACGAGGCCTCGCGCCGCATCGTGATGGAGCTCGCCGCGGGCGGCACGCTGCGCGACATCCAGCGCGAGCGCGGCCCGCGCACCCTGCGGCGCGCGATCGAGCGCCACGGCCAGATCCTCTCGGCGCTCGCCGCCGCGCACCGCCGCGGCATCGTGCACTGCGACCTCAAGCCGGCCAACCTCATGTTCCGCCGCGACGCCGACCTGCCGGGTGTCGAGGTCATGCTCGGCGACTTCGGCGTGGCGCACCTGCCCGACGCGAGCGGCCAGGCCGCGACCGGTGCGCGCGCCGAGGCGATCGGCACGCTGGCCTACATGGCGCCCGAGCAGCGCCGCGGCGAGGTCACCCCCGCGACCGACGTCTACGCCAGCGCCGTCGTGCTGTTCGAGATGTTCACCGGCCGCACGCCGTGGGCGCGCGAGACCGTGATGGGCGGCGCCCGCCGCGCCGAGGACTTCCGGCTGCCCGAAGCCGTGTTCGCGGGCGCGCCGCTCCTCGCCGACGAGGTCCAGCACCACATCATGCGCGTGGGCGATCCCGATCCGGCGCGCCGCCCGACGACCGCCCAGGCGCTCGCCGAGTCGCAGCGACTGCGCGAGCGCATCATCGCCGCGGGCGCGGTCTAGCGCTGTCTTGGGCCTATCGCGGCTGGCGCGCGATCCAGGCGTCGATCCGGCGCTCGAGGACGTCGAGCGGCAGCGAGCCCGCGCCGAGCACCTCGTCGTGGAACGCGCGGATGTCGAACGCCTTGCCGAGCGCGGTCTGCGCCTTGTCGCGCAGCCGCAGGATCGTCAGCTGGCCGATCTTGTAGCCGAGCGCCTGGCCGGGCACGGCGATGTAGCGATCGGTCTCCGATTGCACGCTCGGCTCGTCGATCGTCGAGTGGTCGTGGAAGAACTGCACGACCTGCGCCCGCGTCCAGTGCTTGGCGTGCAGCCCGGTGTCGACGACGAGGCGGATCGCGCGCAGCATCTCGTCCTGCAGCCGGCCGTAGTCGTTGTACGGATCCTGGTAGAAGCCGACCTCCTTGCCGAGCCGCTCGGAGTACAGCGCCCAGCCCTCGACGAAGGCGCCGTAGCCACCCTGCTGGCGGAACGGCGGCAGGTCACCCAGCTCCTGCTGGATGGTGATCTGCATGTGATGCCCGGGCACGCCCTCGTGGTACGCGGTCGACTCCATGTCGATCGTGAGCCGCTTGGTCGGTTCGTAGGTATTGACCAGCACCCTGCCTGGCCGCGAGCCGTCGGGGGTGCCCTGATCGTACTGCGCGCCGGCGGCCTCCTTCTCGCGGAACTTCTCGAACGGCTCGATCGTCATCCGCTGCTTCGGCAGCCGGCCGAACAGCTCGGGGAGCTTGGTGTACATCT
>DATIPJ010000680.1:0-4575 GCA_035472155.1 Kofleriaceae bacterium | reverse complement strand
TCGGGCTTGCGGGTGACGGCGGTCGTGACCTGGAACGGCTGGCGCCAGCCGCCCGGCAGCCCGGGCTCGACGCCGGCGGCCTTGAGCTGCTCCTCGACCGTGTGCGCGGCGTCTTCGAGGCCCTTGGTGCCGACGCCGCGGCCCTCGCGCTCGTCGGCGGCGAGGTAGGCGACCGCGCTGGCGAACCGATCGGCGGCCTCGGTCTCGAGCGAGGTCGGCCGCGAGCCGCCCGCGGTGCGCGCCGGGCCATCGACCCACTCGGCGAGGAACACGTTGGTGTCGTGCGCGCCGGCCGGGGCGCCGGTCATGCGATAGACCTCGCCCTTGTCGCCCTTGACCACGTCGCGGCGGTTCGACGAGAACGCCAGGGTCTTGCCGTCGGGCGAGAACATGGGAAAGCCGTCGAAGCCGCCGGCGTAGGTGATGCGCTCGAGGTGCGTGCCATCGATGTCGATCGCGAACAGGTCGAACTCGGGGCCGCGCGGCGCCAGGTAGTTCGACGCGAAGATCACGCGCTTTCCGTCGGGGAAGAAGAACGGCGCGAACGACGCACCCGGCAGGTACGTCAGCTGGCGCGCGTCCGAGCCATCGGCGTTGGCGATGTAGAGGTCCATCTTCGTCGGCTTGACCAGGTGCTCCTTGAGCAGCGCCTGGTATGCCTCGAGGTCCGCGCCCTGCGGGCGCGACGAGCGCCACACGATCTTCGAGCAGTCGGCGGAGAAGAACGCGCCGCCGTCGTAGCCCGGCGAGCTCGTGAGCTGCTTTGGATTCTTGCCGTCGGCGTCCATCCGCCACAGCTCGAGGTCGCCCGAGCGCATCGAGGTGAACACGATGCTGCCGTCGACCGGGCATACCGTGGCCTCGGCGTCGTAGCCCGGCTCGGTGGTGAGCTTGCGCAGGTTGGATCCATCGGCGTTGGCGCGATAGATGTCGTACTCGAAGAGGCCCCAGTTGTAGCCCTTGGACATGTCGGGCGGCGTCGGGCACTCGGGCGACGCTTCGTGGGTCGACGCGAAGATGATCTCCTGATCGCCCTTGAGGAAGTACGAGCAGGTCGTGCGCCCCTTGCCGGTCGAGACCAGCCGGGTCTGCTTGGTCGCAACATCGAGCTCCTCGATCTGGTCGCACTTGTACGGCGCGTGATCGGTCTGCATGATCAGCCGGTCGCCGGCGAACGACCAGTAGGCCTCGGCGCTGTTGCCGCCGAACGTCAGCTGATGAAGGTTGCGCAGGTGGCTCTCCTGCGGCAGCGCCAGATCCTTGACCGTCGCGCCGGGCGGCTTCGGATCCGCCGGAGTCATGGCGGCCTCCTGGGAACCGCAGGCCGTCAGGACAAACAGCGTGAGCGCGCGTTTCATGCCCGCTAAGGTAACGCGGACTCGGCGCGACGTTGCGCCTGCGCGACACCCCATCGGCGAAGCATGCGGTAGATCGTCTTGCGGTCGATCTTGAGCACGGCCGCCGCGAGCGTCTGCCGCCCTCCGCAAGCTTCGAGGACCATCAGGACGTGGTCGCGAGTGACGTCGGCGAGGGTCGCCAGCGCGATGGCTTGTTCATTCGAGTGGGTGCTAACCATGCTCGACGGTCGTGCAGCGCAAATGCCAGCGCGCAGGCGGTCGAGTCCGAGGGTTTGGCCCCGACCGCCGCGGCAACTCGCCGCGGCAGCGACCAACTTGCCGCAGCCGCTGCGTCGATCCTCCGTGGACGGGCGGCAATCGGCGGCGTGTTGCTTGCATCACCGCCTAAGCCGGTGTCGTCATTCCTTGGGCATGCGTTGCAACGTTCGCCGATCGATCCCGAGCAGCTGGGCCGCGGCTGTCTTGTTTTGATCCGTGTGGGCGAGCACCTTGGCAACGTAGCGCCGCTGCAGGGTGTCGAGCGTCGGCCAGTCGAAGTCGATCGCGGCGGCGCCGGACTCGACGGCGGCAGGCGCAGCGGCGGGGCGCGTGGTCGGCGGCAGGTCGCTCGGAAGCACCACGTTGCCGCGGCACATCGCGACCGCGCGCGCCATCGCGTTCTCGAGCTCGCGCACGTTGCCCGGCCACTGGTGCGCCGCGAGCACGCCGAGGGCGGCGTCGCTGAGCTCGGGGTTGGCGCGGCCGAGCTCCAGCGAGTGGCGGGCGGCGAAGTGGCGCGCGAGCACGACCAGATCGTCGCCGCGGTCGCGCAGCGGCGGCACCTCGAGGGTGACCACGCTCAGCCGATAGAACAGGTCCGAGCGCAGGCGGCCGGCAGCCATCTCCTGCGCGAGGTCGCGGTTGGTCGCGGTGATCACGCGCACGTCGACCTGGATCGGCTGGTTGCCGCCGACGCGCCGCACCTCGCCCTCCTGCAGCACGCGCAGGAGCTGGGCCTGCAGCTTGGGCGAGATGTCGCCGATCTCGTCGAGGAACAGCGTGCCGGCGCTCGCCTCCTCGAACAGCCCGCGCCGCGTGGCCTGGGCGCCGGTGAACGCGCCCTTCTCGTGGCCGAACAGCTCGCTCTCGAGCAGGCTCTCGGTGAGCGCGGCGCAGTTGACGGCCACGAACGGACCCGATGCGCGGCGGCTGCGCTCGTGGATCGTGCGCGCGACCAGCTCCTTGCCCGAGCCGCTCTCGCCGTGGACGTAGACCGTGGCGTGCGTCGGCGCGACCTGGGCGATCTCCTTGTACAGCTCGATCATCGCCGGGCTGGTGCCGATCATCGTGCGCTTGCCGAGGACCTCGCGCGACAGCGCGCGGTGCTGGCGCTGGAGCTGGCGGCGGTCGAGCGCGCGCGAGATGGTCGCGCGGAGCGCGCTGACGTCGACCGGCTTGGTCAGGTAGTCCGCGGCGCCGCGGGTCATCGCGTCCATCGCGCCCGCCGGCTCGGCGTACGCGGTGACCAGGATCAGCGGCGTCTCGGGGAACTGGCGGTTCACCGTGTCGAGCAGGTCGAGGCCGCTCATCCGCGCCATCTGGATGTCGGAGATGATGAGATCGAAGGCGGAGTCCTCGAGCCGGCGCACCGCCTCGGTGCCGTCGGCGACGACGACGACCTCGTGGCCGTCGCGACCGAGGACCTCGGCGAACATGTCGCGCGTCAGGTCGTCGTCGTCCACCACGAGCGTCCGATACGGGACCATCTCGAGTTCTTAGCACACGCTAAGATGGGCCCGTGCAGCGAAGGAACACCATGCGCCCGGCGCTGTTGATCGCCATCGTGGCATCGGCGCTGGGCCTGGTGATCGGCGTGGACGTCTGGGGCGCGCGCTCGGCCCAGCACTCCGCGGACGCGATCTTCGAGGACGCGACGCGGTCGATCGTCCTGGTCGAGGACATGCGCTGGCAGCTCCACAAGCTGGTCCACATCGGCAACCGCGAGCTCCAGCCGATCATCGACCGGCTCGACGCGGACATGGCGGCCTACGCGCCGATCGCCACCTTCGAGGGCGAGGCCAGCGCCTGGGCGCGCGTGCGCGACCAGCTGGTGCTCTCCCTCGATGCCGCGCGGCGCGGCGACATCGCCACGGTGCACCAGCGCGACGAGGAGATCAACGACTCGATCGAGCAGCTGATCGCGATCAACAACCAGGAAGCCCAGTCCCTCGCCCACAAGATGGCCTCGAACTGGGGCGTCGAGATCGTGGGCGACGTGCTCGCCGTCCTCGCCGCCGGCCTGGTCATCGCGGTCCTCGCGGTGCGGCTATCGCGCGCCCAGGAGCGCGAGCGCCAGCTGATCGCCGAAAATCTCCAGCGCGCCGAGGACCGCAACCGCGAGCTCGACGCCTTCGCCGGCCGCGCCGCCCACGACCTGCGCTCGCCGCTCAACCCGATCCGCGGCTACGCCGAGCTGATCTCCACCGACGCCAACGCTCCCCCCGACACCCGCCGCCAGGCCAGCCTCATCATACGCGGCGTGCAGCGCATGGCGCGCGTCATCGACGACATGCTCGCCCTCTCGCGCGCCGGCCACCCGGAAGCCGGCTCCGCATCCGTCGCGCAGGTCGTCAGCCGCGTGCGCGAAGAGCTGGCCCCCGAGCTCTCCGACGCCGACGTGACCACCGAGGTCGACGACGTCTACGTCGGCTGCAACGACGTCTCCCTCGAGCAGCTCATCCGCAACCTGGTCGGCAACGCCTCCAAGTTCCGCTCGCCCGAGCGCCGGCTCGAGATCCGCGTCACCGCCAGGCGCAACGGCGGCAGCATCGAGGTCGCCGTCATGGACAACGGCATCGGCATGGACCCCGACTCCATGAAGCACGCCTTCGACCCCTTCTACCGCGGCCGCCGCGACATCGCCGGCACCGGCCTGGGCCTCTCCATCGTCGAGCGCCTCACCCGCGCCCACGGCGGCTCCTGCACCATCGACCTCGGCCACGCCCCGGGCACCCGCGTCGTCCTCGCCCTCCCCGAAGCCCGCGCCCGCTCGTGACGCGGCCCCGCCGCGCGGCGCTCCCTAGTTGCCCTCGGGTCGGCGCGTGCCAGAGCCGCCGAGGAGGTGGGCGACGAGGGCGATCAGCTCGGCGACCAGATCGCTCGCGAGGATGCGGCCTACGGCGCGGTCGAGCGGCACGCGCTCGCTCGCGAGCCGGGGCACGCGTTCGATGACCGCTCG
>DATIPJ010000679.1:0-4253 GCA_035472155.1 Kofleriaceae bacterium | reverse complement strand
GCGAGATCGCAAGCAGCGTGGGCGCCACCATCGCACGCGGATCGAGCGTCATCGCTGAAATGATGCGCTCTCCGTCGGCGAACTTGAAGTACTTCTGCGCCGGGTCGCCGTACCCCGTGGTCGCGGCAATGTCATTGATCTTGATGACGTAGCCCGATCCCTTGTTGGTGAAGAAGATCACCTTCTCCTTGGTCGATCCCGGCAGCACGTGGGTGACCTCATCGCCCTCGCGGGTGCGGGTCTGGTTGGGGTCCTTGAGCTCGCGCACGCGCTTGATCCAGCCGTCGCGGGTGACCACGATGTGCGCGTCCTCGTCGACGATGAACGCGTCGGCGTCGAACGCCATCTCCTCGCTCGCGCCGCCGGTCTTGGTCCTGCGCGGCGTGCCGAGCTCGGCGGCCACCGCCTTGAGCTCGTCCTTGATCACCGTCCACAGCTTGTCTTCGCTCTTCAGGATCGCCTTGATCTTCTTGGCCTCGGTGCTCTTCTGGGCCAGCTCCTCGCGGATGACGTTGATCTCGAGCTTGGCCAGCTTGTAGAGCTTGAGCTCGAGGATCGCGTCGGTCTGCTCGTCGTCGAGCTTGAACTGCTTCTTGATCTTGTTCGCGGCGTCTTCCTTGCCGTCGGAGGCGCGGATCAGCTTGATCAGCTGGTCGAGCGCGTCGAAGATCGTGACGAAGCCGTCGAGGATGTGGATGCGCGCCACGAGCTGCGCGAGCTGGTACTTGAAGCGCCGCTCGACGACCTCGAGCCGGAAGTCGAGGAAGTGGCCGAGCGCTTCCTTGATGCCCATCTTGCGCGGCTGGGGCGGCGCGTCGGCCGGCAGCTTGCGGCCGTTGTCGTCGTCGAGAAACCCGGGCGGGACCAGACACGTCAGGTTGACGTGGAAGTTCGATTGCAGCGGCGTCTGCTTGAACAGGTACGCCATCACCAGCTCGGGGTCGACGTCGCGCTTGATCTCGAGGACGATGCGGACGTCGGTCGTCGACTCGTCGCGCACGTCGAGCAGGTACGGCAGCTTGCGCGAGACGATCACCTCGGCGATCCGCTCGACGATGTCGCTCTTCGAGAGCGCGTACGGGATCGACGTGATCACGATGTCGTTGCCGCCGCGCTTCTTGCTCTCGAGCTTGTACTCGCCGCGCACGCGGATCGTGCCCTGGCCGTCCTTGTAGATCTGGCGCAGCTCGACCTTGCTGTTGAGCAGCTGGCCGCCGGTCGGAAAATCCGGCCCTTCGATGTGCTTCATCAACTGCACGTGATCGATGTCGCGGTTCTCGGCGAGCGCGATCAGCGCGCTGGTGATCTCGCGCAGGTTGTGCGGCGGAATGTTGGTCGCCATGCCGACCGCGATGCCGGTCGAGCCGTTGACGAGCAGGTTGGGGAACCGCGCCGGCAGCACGCTCGGCTCCTCGGCGGTGCCGTCGTAGTTGGTGTGCATGTCGACGGTGTCGAGGTCGAGCTCGCGCAACAGCTCCATCGCGGGCGGGGCGAGCCGGCACTCGGTGTAGCGCATCGCCGCGGGCGGATCGCCGTCGAGCGAGCCGAAGTTGCCCTGGCCGTCGACCAGCGGCACGCGCAGCGACCAGTCCTGCGCCATGCGGACCATCGCGTCGTAGACCGAGACGTCGCCGTGCGGGTGGTACCTGCCGAGCACGGCGCCGATCACGTTGGCGCACTTTCTGTACTTGGCGTCGGGCCGCAGGTGGCTGTCGTGCAGCATCGCGTACAGGATCCGGCGCTGCACCGGCTTGAGCCCGTCGCGCACGTCGGGCAGCGCGCGCGACGTGATGACGCTCAGCGCATAGTTGAGATACCGCCGGCGCGCCTCGGCCTCGAGCGATGCATCGATCTCTCCAGGCGTCGCGCCCCCGCCGTCGCCACCCTCCCCTCCCCCGGAACCCGATCGACCCGATCGACCTGGTGGCGCGCCGCCACCCTTCGAGGACGATTTCTTGGCCATGCCGCCGGCACCTTGCCCCGACTCGGGAAAAAGTTCTAGTTGTTCACGCGCGGGCAGATCTGCTGCTCGCGGTGCGGTGGGGGTACTCGCCATTTCCTTGGTCCCATCGAAGGCCCGTGATATTGCTGGCCTCCTTTCCGCATGGTCATGAGGCGCAGAACATCGCGCAAGAAAAGGTCCATCCGACCCCTGGGAAACCTAGGAGGTCCGCCTGCCAGGAAGCCGGGCGGCTGGGTCGCGCTCATCCTGGGCGCGCTGGTGGTGGTCAACCTGTACGTCTTCGTGTGGGACAAGCAGACCTCGGTCGGCGCGATCAAGCGCGAGGCCGATCGCGCCACGCCCGCCGCGGCGCTGCCGGCGCGTCCGCTGGCCGAGCCGCACGCACCTGCGCCGGCCGCCGGCTCGGGCACGGGCTCGGCCGCGATCGCCGCGCAGGCGCCGATCGGGCCGCCGGGTGTGATCGACGGCAAGGTCGGCAAGTCGGACACCCTCGGGCGGGTGCTCAAGAAGAGCGGGCTCAGCGCGGCCGAGACCGACGAGGTGATCCGCGCGCTGTCGGGCGTGTTCGACTTTAAGACGATGCGCGCGGGCCAGACCTATCGCATCGAGCGCGGCGCCGACGGCCGCGTCAAGTCGTTCGAGCTCGTGGTCAGCAAGGTCCAGACCGTGCGTGCCGAGCGAGGCCCGTCGGGCGCGCTCGTCGGCAAGGCCGACAATTCGCAGACCCGGATCGAGATCAAGTCGATCGGCGGGCGGATCGACTCGTCGCTGTACGCCGCGATCATGGCCAGCGGCGAGAACGCCGCGCTGGTCGACTTCTTCGTCGACGTGTTTGCGTACGACCTCGACTTTTACAACGACACGCAGGAGGGCGACACGTTCCGCGTCGTGGTCGAGAAGCAGGTGCGCGATGGGCAATCCGGACCCGCGCCCGGGCCCGACGGCGAGCTCATCCGATACCGCCGGATCCTCGCCGCCGAGTACGCGGGCAAGGCCGGCACGTTCCGCACGTTCTGGTTTAACGACGGCTACTTCGACGACAGCGGACAGTCGTCCGAGCGCACGCTGCTCAAGACCCCGCTCAAGTTCCAGCGCGTGTCGTCGGGCTTCGACCGGTCGCGCATGCATCCGGTGCTGCACACGGTGCGCGCGCACCTCGGGATCGACTACGCGGCGCCGACCGGGACGCCGGTGTGGGCAGCCGCGAGTGGCATCATCACGCACCGTGGCGACGGTGGCGGGGCGGGCAACCTCGTCATGATCAAGCACGACGGCGGCATCGAGACCGCGTACATGCACCTCAGCAAGTTCGCGGACGGCCAGAGGGTCGGCCAGCACGTCGCCGCCAAGACGGTGATCGGCTACGTCGGCGCCACCGGCCTCGCGACCGGGCCGCATCTGCACTTCGGCGTCCGCAAGAACGGTGCCTTCATCGATCCGAGCAAGCTCGCGCCTGTGCGGTCACGAGCGATCGCCGCCAAGGACCTCGGCGCATTCAAGGCGGAGGTCGGCCGTCTCTCGGCGAAGCTGGCAGCGATCGCGATCGCCAAGCCGGCGACCTGACGCCCGCGGTCGCTACTCGCCCTCAGAATCGCACGGCGAGCTGCCCCGCGAGAACGCACTTGCCGATGCCTCACTTCATCGTCACACTTGCAAGGTGATCAAGCTCGTCGTCGGCATCTTGAAGGGTGCGGTCATTGGTGGCGCCGTGGGGTACGGGGCGTACGCACTAGCGAGCGCGACCGGGTTCGGGAACCCATGGCTGACCTACGGGCTGATCGGCGCGATCGTCGGCCTCATCGCCGGCCGGCCGATCTGGTCGCTGATTCGAGACAAGAACGCGACCACGTGGGTCTCGATCCTCAAGGCGGCGTTCGGTTTCGGTGTCGGCTGCGGGCTCTACGCGATCATCGCCAGGGTGTGGAATCCGGCGGCGATGAACGTCGTGATCGGCGAGCGCACGTTCGATCTGTTCAGCTGGCCGGTCACCATCGGCGGTGCGATCGGCGCGGTCTATGGCGGCTTCGTCGAGCTCGATGACGCGATCGGCGTCGACGACAAGAAGGCGCCGGCGGCCCCGGCGGCCATCAAGCAGCCCGCCGCCCGGCCGTCGGGCAAGCTGCCGCCCGGCAAGCGCTGAGTCGCGCTACTTGGGCAGGTCGCTCGGTGTGAGCTCGGCCTCGATGAGCACGCCGATCTGATCCAGCGAGCCGCCGTACGTCCCCGAGCGCACCGGGCCGTCGCCCGCGGCGAACGGGTTATCGAGCTGGAGCTGCGATGGCACGTTGGC
>DATIPJ010000678.1:0-6634 GCA_035472155.1 Kofleriaceae bacterium | reverse complement strand
CGCACGATGGTTCTCGTGGCGCTCCGCACCGGCATGCGGATGGGCGAGTTGATCGCGCTGCGCTGGCAGGACGTGGATCTCGTGGCCGGTAAGGTCACGGTGAAGCAGAACTCGGTGAAGGGACGGCTCGGGACGCCGAAGTCAGGCAAGGCGCGAGAGATCGCGCTGAGCAATGAGACGGTGGCCGCGCTCAAAGCTCACCGACACCTGCGCGGTCCGCTGGTGTTCTGCACGATGGACGGCGGCATGTTGAAGTACACAGAGCTGCGTCATCCGCTTTGGCGTGCATGCCGGAAAGCAGGACTCCGTCCTGTGCAATGGCATGTGTGTCGCCACTCGTTCGCGAGTCACCTCGTGATGCGTGGCGTGCCGCTCAAAGCGGTGCAGGAGCTGCTGGGTCACAGCACGATCCAGATGACGATGCGCTACGCCCACCTCGCTCCGCAGGTCACCCGGGACGCGGTCAATTTATTGGACAGACCAGCGGGTGCGACTGGAGCTAACTCCGCGCACCCTCGTGGCACTGTGGTGGCACCGTGGGCCGAAAGTGGTTCTAAGTAGTTGTAATTAAAGTGGAGGCGGCGGGAGTCGAACCCGCGTGGAGGGTGCGATCACGCCGGGACTTTGAAGTAGACGCTGTAGCGCTCGTCGAGGATCTGGTAGAGGGGGACGAGGTCGCGGCGCTCGCCGGAGGAGGTGTGGAAGGCGAGGGGGGCGTCGGCGCGGACGAAGGGCGCAGTGCCGGTGAGGGAAGGGGTGGGGAGGCCGTCGCCTTTGTACTCGGGGATGGTGCGCGGCTTGGTGGGCTCGGCGCGCAGGTTGGCCGGGGTGAGGCCGGTGGTGCCCATGCGGGCGGCGAGGACGAGAGGGCCGTAGAGGAGGGCCTGGAGGGAGGGGTCGTCGGGGAGGGGCGAGGTGGTGAGGGACATGGGGAGAGAGAGCTCGAGGCGGTCGCCGTCGCGCCAGGTGCGATCGATGAGGAGGTAGCCGCCTGGGGCGGCGAAACCGTCGAGGGGTTTGTTGTTGAGGCGCGCGGAGCCGCCGCGTGCGACCCAGGAGGGGATGCGCACGCGGAGCTCGAGCGGGGTGGGGCGCGCGGTCTTGAGGGTGAGGGTGGTGCGCGGCTCGGTGGGGAAGCGGGTGTCTTGGAGGATGCGGAGGTTGCGCTCGGGCCAGGTCAGCTCGGAGGCGATGAAGAGGTTGACGTAGAGGCCGGTGTCGTCGTGGAAGTAGATGCTGTCGCCCAGCTTGGCGAAGGACTCGCTGCCCGAGCCGGTGCAGCACCAGTAGTCGGCGAGGGGTGCGCCGAACAGCTTCCAGAAGCCGGAGCCGAGAGGGACGTAGTAGAGCTTGGAGCCGTCGCGTGGGTGTTGGGTGCCGAGGATGCCGTTGTAGAGGGCGCGCTCGTAGTAGTCGGCGCAGGCTGGGTCGCCCGTCCAGGTGAAGAGCTGGCGCGTCAGCTTGAGCATGTTGTAGGTGACGCAGCATTCCTGGGTGTAGCCACTGAGCTCGGTCGAGAGGATGCCCGGGTCGGCGTTCCAGCCCTCGCCGTTGCTGGTGCCGCCGGTGGCGTAGGTGCGGCGCTCGGTGACGTCGTGCCAGAAGTACTCGGCGATGCGGCGGTAGCGCGGCTCGGCGGTCAGCTCGTAGCGGCGCGCGGCGCCGATGATCTTGGGGATGGTGGTGTTGACGTGGAGGCCTTTGAGCTCGTCGCGGCCGTCGGCGAGCGGGCGGAAGATGCGCTCGTGATCGAAGCGGTGGGCGACCTCGCGCCATTCGGCCTCGCCGGTGGCGGCGGCGAGGTTATAGAGGATCTCGTTCATGCCGCCGTATTCGCGCTCGAGGACGCGGGCCATGTCGGCGTCGCCGAGGGACTGGGTCCAGCGCGCGGTCCAGCGCGCGATGCCTTTGACGACGTCGAGGGCCTGCGCGCTGCCGGCGAGCAGGTGCATGTCGAGCAGGCCGGCCATGATCTTGTGGAGGGTGTAGAACGGCGCCCACGCCGGGCGGTTGTCGCGCAGGCGATCGAAGAGCTCCTCGGGGAATGCACTCAGGTAGCCGCTGCCGCGGGCGCGCTGGCAGTCGGCGAGGGCCGCGACGACCTTGTCGCCGCGCTGCTTGGCGGCGGGGTCGCCCATCGACGCCCAGATCATCGCGCACGCCGAGAGGTAGTGGCCGACGAAGTGGCCGCGCAGCTCGTTGTTGGGGGCTTCCCAGCCGCCGAGCGGCGCGGCGCTCGAGGCAAGGCCGGCGTTGACGCGGAAGGTGTGGAGCAGGCGATCGGGGTCCTGCCCGAGGACGAACCGGCGATTGACCTCGGCGGCGTCGAGCATCGGGCCCGGCCGCAGGCGGATCTGCGAGAGGGCGAACGGGCGGATCCGCGCGGGCGCGGGTGCAGCGAGAAGGCTCCGCCAGGGCAGCGCGGCGACAGCGGCGGTGGTGGCGGAGGTCGCGAGGAATTGACGTCGGTGCATCGGTTTGTCCTCGGTGTCGTTCGGTGTCGTGGGCAGTCTCGTGGTCAGTCTCGTGTCACCCGGGCCGGGCGCGGCGGCGCGCCTCCCGGATCACGGCCGCCATCTCGCTGCGGTGCGCGGTGAAGGTATCGTCGACGATCGACAGGGTCGGCAAGAGGCCCGCGCGCTGCGGCAGCGACAGGGTCTTGGGTCGAAGCGCGAGACCCAGCCGCCGATGATGTCGAGGAAGTAGGCGTCGACGTCGCCGGGCTCGCCGCCCGCGGCGTCGCCGTCACGCGCCAGCAGCGCGGCGACGCCGGCGACCCCGGCCGCCGTGAGCATGTCGCGCCGGGTCTGGCCGTCCATGGCCGCATCCTCGCATACGCGGGGGCGCGCGCGGGGTCACGGGCGGCGCGAGAGCCGGCCCAGCTCGTCGGCGGTGAGCGTGACTTGCTCGAAGAGCGGGGCGAGCTGGTCGACGGTGCGGGCGCTCGCGATCGGGGCGGCGACCGAGCGCTGTGCGCGCAGCAAGGCGAGGGCGACGGCGGCGACCGAGACGCCGTGGCCGTGGGCGATCGCGTCGAGGTCGGCCAAGAGCTGCACGTTGGCCGGGTCGGCGAGGTAGCGCCCCGCGCCGCGCGAGCGGGCGGAGGCGACGTCGGCGCCCGGGCGGTACTTGCCGGTGAGGAAGCCCGAGGCGAGAGCGAAGAAGGGGGTCTCGGCGATGCGCTCGCGCTCGAGGAGTGGGACCAGCTCGCGCTCGATACCGCGCTCGACGAGGTTCCAGTGGTCCTGCGAGACCTCGAAGGCGGCGAGGCCGCGCGCGCGGGAGATCTCGAGGGCGGAGGCGAGGCGCGCGGGGGTGAAGTTGGAGGCGCCGAGGGTGCGGACCTTGCCGGCCTTGACGAGGGCGTCGAACGCGGCGAGATAGTCGGCCTGCTCGACGGCGGCGTCGTCTTCGTGGGCGTAGTAGACGTCGAGGTGGTCGGTCTGGAGGCGGCGCAGCGAGCCGTCGATCGCGGCGGCGATGTTGGCGGGGGACAGGCCGCGCTGCGCGGACCACTTGGCGACCTTGGTGGCGAGGACGACGCGGTCGCGGTTCTTGCGCGCCGCGAGCCAGGCGCCGAGGATCTCCTCGGACTCGCCGCCGTGGTTGCCGGGCGCGAAGGCGGAGTAGGAGTCTGCGGTGTCGATCGCGCGGCCGCCGCGGTCGAGGTACGCGTCGAGGAGCGTGAAGGCGTCGTCGCGCGAGACCGTCCAGCCGAAGACGTTTCCGCCGAGGATGATCGAGCCGAAGTTGGGGGCAGTCATGGCCGAACCATACGCGATCGACGCCGCGCGGCCTGGATGCACACGGCGCGTTCGCGCGGCGATCAGCCGACTTCGCGGCTCTTGCGGAGCAGGCCGAGGCGGGCGAGCTTCTGGTAGAGCGAGCTGCGCGGGATGCCGAGGCGGACTGCAGCGCGCTGGACGTTCTGGCCCTCGGCCTCGTAGACGCGCTCGATGTGGCGGCGCTCGAGCTCGGCGAGCGTGAGGTCGTCGCCGGCCGACGAGTAGGTCGCACGGCTCGCGGGCTCGGTGCGCGCGTGGAGCCGCAGCTCGCGGACGCCGATGAGGTTGCCGTCGGTGAGCAGCACCGCACGCTCGAGGAGGTTGCGCAGCTCGCGCAGGTTGCCCGGCCACTCGTACTGTTCGAGCGCCTCGAGCGCACTGCCCGACACGCGCATGCCGGGGCGGCCGAGCTCGGCGCCGATGCGGTGGAGCAGGTTGTCGACGAGGACCGGGATGTCCTCGGCGCGCTCGCGCAGCGGCGGCACGAGCAGCGGCAGGGTGCCGATGCGGAAGTAGAGGTCGCGGCGGAAGCGCTGCGTCGCGACGAGGTCGCGCAGGTCGTGGTGGGTCGCGGCGATCAGGCGGACGGAGACCTCGCGCTCGCGGACCTCGCCGAGGCGGCGGAAGCGCTTCTCCTCGAGGACCTTGAGCAGCTTGGGCTGGATCTGGATGTCCATGTCGCCGATCTCGTCGAGGAACAGGATGCCGCGGTGGGCGATCTCGAGCAGGCCCGGCTTGGTGGCGACCGCGCCGGTGAAGGCGCCGCGGTCGTGACCGAACAGCTCGCTCTCGAGGAATTCCTTGGACAGCGATGCGCAGTTGAGATCGACGAACGCCTCCTCGCGGCGCGGACCGTTGCGGTGGCACCAGCGCGCCAGCACGCCCTTGCCCGAACCGGTCTCGCCGAGCAGGAGCAGCGGGCCATCGGCGCCGACCATCCGGCGTGCGTCCTCGGCGAGGCGCTGGATCGCGGCGCTGGTGCCGAGGAACGGATCGAGCTCGTTGCGCGCCTCGCGCACGTCCTGAACGATGGTGCGCTTGCGGCTGGCCTGCTGCTGGAGCAGGCGCGGGATCAGCGTCTCGAGCAGGCCGCTCTTGATCGGCTTGGTGACGAAGTTCTCGGCGCCCTCCTTGACCGCTTGCACGGCGAGGTCGATCGTCGCGTGGCCGCTCAGCACGATGCACGGCACGTCGGGGTCGGTCGCGCGCAGCTGGCCGATCAGGTGGACGCCATCGCCGTCGGGCAGGCGATGCTCGACCAGCACGAGGTCGGGTCGCTGCGCGCGGAACGCTGCGAGGCCGGCCTCGCAGCTGTCGGCCTCGCGGACGGCGAAGCCGGAGCTGTGGAGGAGGTCCCGGATCGAGCAGCGGACGAGGGCGTCGTTGTCAACGACCAGGATCGTGGCGGCGTGCCCCATGTGCACCACCAAGGTACGGCCGCAGGCGGGTCTTTCTAAGATTAGGATTCGATCGGATACCTCAGCAGTACCCGAGGCTCTCGTCGAAGCGCTGTCTTCCGGACGGCGCCAGCGTCGCTCGTCATCGCACGCTCGACGACACAGGCGGAAATGCTGCGAGCTGGAGAATTCCAGCTTTCAGACAACCGGAATCTAGAATCCAGACGTCGCGCGGCGATTGCGCATCGAATGCACACCGCCGCGCTGCGCTAACGCCGCGGCCGGCCTCGGAGAAATCGACGACGCCGCGCGCGATCAGAAACCGGCTTGATGGAATGGCGGTTGCTCATCGCCGCGGCCGTGGATAGCAGCTCGTTCGAGCCTCACAACGCCCGCGCACTCGAGCTCCAGGTCGGTAAAGCTCGCGTGGTCATCGGCATCGAGCAGATCGATCGAATTATCGAGCTGGTCTGCACGCCGATGCCGATGGCGCACCCGCTGGTCTGCGGGATCGGGTTCGAGGCCCAGCGGCCGATCGTGTGCGTGGTGCTGACCGGCAAGAACCCGGATCCGGCGCCGCGCACGGTGACCGCGGTGCTGCTCGCCGGCGAGGGGCCGGTCGCGTGGGCGCTGTGCGCGGACGGCGTTCATGGTGTGGTGCCGCTGGTCGCGCGATCGCATGCGATCGATGCGCGCTGGCCGCGCTGGCTGAGCCGGGTGCGCAGCGCCGACGGCCGCACGCTCGCGCATTTCGACAGCGCGCAGATGGTGCTCGATATCGGGGGCGCGCAGTGAGTCTTGCTGCCGCGCACGTCGTCGCAGACACCGAGCGCCTCGACGAGGCGGTCGTGGCCGAGCTCGGCGCGGTGTGTGCGCGCGCGGCGGCCGAGATGTTGCCGTGGCGCTCGCTGTCGGCGAGCCAGCCGATCTTGATCGTCGGTGCGCTGGGCCGCGGCGAGCGCCAGATCCCTGCGCCGCTGCTCGACGTGGCCAATGCGCGCGGCGCCGCGCTGCTGCTGATGAGCGATGACCCGCTGGTCCGCCCGGTGGTGGCGACCCACGGCGGCCGCGTCACCCTGGTCGCACCGACGGTGTCGCGCGCGCGGCTGCGCGGGACGATCCGCATGCTGCTCGCTCGACACGGCCGGTTCGCGCGCGAGCAGCTGCATCAGCATGTGTGGACGGCGTCGTTCGGCAACAATGTTCAGACGCCCGCGCTGGTCCAGGACGCCGGCGGCGCGGTGACCGCGGTGTTTCCGTTCAACCCGGGCTGGTCGGGCGCCGAGCCGCTGTCGATCGAGGCCCACCAGGTCGCGTGCGCCGGCAAGGCGATCGACGACGAGGACCGCCAGCTCCGGCTGCGCGACCTGTTCGGCAGCGTGGCCGGCATGGTGCATCTGTCGCACGACTCGCAGGAGTGGACGCTGTACTGGCCGTCGTCGGTACATCCGG
>DATIPJ010000677.1:0-2683 GCA_035472155.1 Kofleriaceae bacterium | reverse complement strand
CGAACCGGCACACGATCGTCGTCGTCGCGGTCGTCGCGCCGAAGCGCGCGCCGCTGTCGACGTGGAACGCGTACTGCAACCGGTCCGAGAACCGGTGGCCGACGATCGTCATCACCAGGTTGAGCCGCCTCGCCTCCGGAGAGGTCCAGGCGAACAGATCGCCGATATCCGCCGATGGATCGGCGACCACCGTCGGTGTGTCGAGGTGATCGGACGCGTGTGCGGGCGCGGCCGCCATGGCGATCAAGGCACCGGCGAGCCGGCGCGCGAGCATGAATCTCTGCATGGGCACACAGCGTGGCGACTCGGCCGCGCCGCCGCTGTCAGAATCTTTAGTGCCCGTGCGGCCGTCCTGTGCTCGACTGCAAACAGTCGTCGCGATGTCCGAGTTCACCATCCAGGCGTTGCTCGAGACCGCGACGGTCAGCGTGCGCGACATCTACTGCCGCGGCAGCTGCCGCGCCGCCACCCCTGAGGAGAGCACGCAGGGCTCGCACTTCGTCTTTCCGTATCGCGGGGTGTTCGTGCGCCACGTCGGCTGCACCGCCGCCGTCGCCGAGGCCAACCAGGTGCTGCTGTTCAGCCCCGACGAGGGCTATCGCGTCAGCCACCCCGTGACCGGCGGCGACGCCAGCCTGTCGCTCTCCGTCGACGACGATCAGCTGCGCGAGCTAGCACCGCGCTCGCTCCTGGGCCCGGGCCCAGCCCTCGCATTTGCACGTCAGCGTCTGCACATCGACCCGCGCACCCAGGCGCTCGTCGCATCGATCCGGCACCGTCTGCGATCGCGGCTCGCCGAGCCACTCGAGGCCGAGAGCCTGACCCTGTCGCTCGTGCAGCGCGCGCTCGGCCCGCGCCCATCGCCCGCCATCGGTGCGATGGGCACCACCCGCGCGATCAGCGGCCGCGAGCGCCTGGTCGACCGCGCCAAGCTCGTGCTCACCGCCGATCTATCGCGCCGCTGGACCCTGGCCGATGTCGCGCGCGAGGTCGGCGCTTCGCCAGTCTACCTCACCCAGGTGTTCCAGCAGGTCGAGGGCGTGCCGCTGTACCGTTACCAGCTCCGACTGCGCCTGGCGCGCTCGCTCGATCTCCTGGAGCGCTTCCACGACCTCAGCGCCCTCGCGCTCGAGCTCGGCTTCTCGAGCCACAGCCACTTCAGCGCCGCGTTCCAGCAGACCTACGGCCGCTCGCCCTCGGCGTTCCGGCGTTCGGTGCTTCGCCCGCGCGGCGCTCGCCCCCGCCGCTGACGCACCGCCCCGAGGCGTTCGCAGCCGGCAGGAGCCTCCGCGCACGAATTTTGCCCACGCCGCCGTCTCGAGCGACGCTGCTGGCATGGACAAGACGGAGCTTGTCGCTCAGCTATCCCGCCAGCTCGCTGCCGCGGCGCGCACGGCCCTGAGCGCGCGCGATGGTGCCGCCGCCGAGGCTCGTGACGGAGCCACCCCCGACGAGAAGCGCGAAGACGCCCGTGCGGCGCACCAGCTCGCGAGCGTGGGCCGCATCCAGCAGCGACGCGCGCAGCAGGCGCTCGAGGAGGTCGATCGCCTCGCGCGGTTTCATCCGCCGTCATTGCCGCCGACCGCTCCGGTCGCGGTCGGCGCCATCGTCGAGATCGAGGACGCGGAGAGCGGCGAGGGACGGACGTTCTTTCTGTCGCCCGTCGGCGCCGGTGTGACGTTGACCGGGCCCGGCGGCGATGGCCACCTCTCGGTGGTGACGCCGGTCTCACCGATCGGACGCGCGGTCCTCGGCAAGCGGAGCGGCGATGTCGTCGACGTGACTGTCGATGGCGAGCTTCGCGAGTGGCAGATCACGTACGTCGCCTGAGCGTCGCTGCCACGGTGTGCGCAGGCGCTAGCGATGGGCGGCACGACCGCCGGCGCGGCTCGACGCCTGCAGCGACGCGTCAGATGCCCGGCAGCGCGTGGGCGCCGGGGCCGCGGCGAGGCCGGCGGCGCCGATCCTTGAACACCATCAGCGCGCACAGGGCGAGCACGTCGTCGGCGCGGTCGGCGCGGCTGTGGTCGGGGCCGAGGCAATCGGGCTCGGCTTCCGGGAACGCGGCGCCGACTATGTCGACCTCGTCGGTGTCGCTCAGGTCAAAGCCGGCCGGATCGACGATGACGCAGTGGTCGCCGGCGGGTCGGCAGGAGCATGCGTGCATGGTTGCAGGAGGTGCAACGGCGATGCCCGTGGGTTTCGTAGACGATGTATGCGGCATCGGCCATTTCTCGTCGGGCGGATGCTGAGCGCCGTCGCTCAGCTGGCGTCCGCGACACGCGCACCCACGGCGGGCGCGCCCTCACGATGGCTGCAGGCGCGGATGCTGGCGATGCGCTTGCACGCTGTCGGTGCACTGGAGCACCGATGAACAAGCGCAATGGATCTACCGAGCACGCTGGCGAGGAGCGCCGTCCGGAGCCGCCGTTTCCCGCCAAGAAGATCCGGCCCCCCGGCCTCGAGTCCGAGCTGAAGCCCAGACCGAAGTACGAGGCGCCGGCGTACAGGGCGGCCGACAAGCTGATCGGCAAGCGTGCGCTGATCACCGGCGGCGACTCGGGCATCGGGCGCGCGGTCGCGGTGCTGTACGCGCGCGAAGGCGCCGACGTGGCGATCGCCTATCTCGAAAGCGAGCAGGCGGACGCCGACGAGACGCGCGCTGCGATCGAAGCGACCGGTG
>DATIPJ010000676.1:0-6567 GCA_035472155.1 Kofleriaceae bacterium | reverse complement strand
GGCGACCTCGACCGCCTGGCGACCGATGGCCTGCGGCCGGCAGCGATGGCGGTCGGCATCCTGTTCAGCCTGTTCTCGGTCGACAACTGGCTGAGGTATCCGCCGGACGTGCGCGCGCTCATGGTCATCTATGACCTCGGGCTCGTCGTGCTCGGCTTCACGCTGTACGGCGTGTGCCGTCGCGTGGTGCTGTCTCTGCGGGGGATCCACCTCGGCGCAGCCGCGCTGTCGTTCGCGGTGCTCGGCCAGATCCTGCTCGCCGCATCACTCGGCCTGAGCCCATTGTTCTCGTTCTTCGTCTCGATCCTGGTGATCGCCTCGGCGGGGAGCGTGCTGTCGGTGATGTGGGCGGTGGTCATCGCGCTCGTCGAGGTCGCCGCCTGGGCGGTCGTGGCGAAGGCGATCCTGTCCTCCGAGCAGTTCGAGCTGAACGCGCTCGCCGTGATGACCAGCGTCGGGGTCGCGTTCATCGTGCACGTCGGGCGCCATCGCGCCCGGGCGAGGATCATCGAGCTGCGCGCCGGCGACGCCCAGCGCGAGCACGCGCTGCAGCAGGCCCTCGCGGAGGCCGACGAGGCGCGCCGCGGCCTCGACCGAAAAGTCGAGGAGCGCACCGCCGCACTGCGCGACGAATTCGCGAAGCGCGAGCGCCTGCTCGAGGAGCGCGAGCGCCTCGAGGACCAGCTGCGCCACGCGCAGAAGCTCGAGGCCGTCGGCCGGCTCGCCGGTGGCATCGCGCACGACTTCAACAACCTGCTCACCGTGATCCGGATGAGCCACGTCACGCTGCGCGAGCCGAGCGCGTCGACGGACGAAGTCCGCGATGCCATGCGCGACGCCAGCGACGCCACCGACCGCGCGGCGGGGCTGACCCACGACCTGCTCGCGTTCGCGCGCAAGCAGACGCTGCAGCGCACCAACGTGACGGTGGCCGATATCCTCGCCAGCGTCGAGCGCATGGTCCGCCGGGTCGCCGAAGCCACGATCCGGATCGAGGTCCGGATCGCCTCCGACGTGGGCGAGGTCATCGCCGATCGACACCAGATCGAGCAGGTCCTGCTCAACCTCGCGATCAACGCGTGCGACGCCATGGACAACCGCGGCGTCCTGTCGGTCACCGCCGAGGCGGTCGAGCTCGCCGGCGACGACGCGGGACAGCACGGCCTGCGTCCGGGCGACTACGTGCGCGTGGCGGTGACCGATACCGGCACCGGCATGGACGACGCGACCCTGCGCTCGATCTTCGAGCCGTTCTTCACCACCAAGGAGGTCGGCCGAGGCACGGGCCTCGGGCTCGCCGTCGCCCACGGGATCGTGACCCAGCACGGCGGCCAGATCGCCGTCGACAGCGAGCTCGGCAAAGGCTCGACGTTCACGGTGTTGCTGCCGCAGGCGCGGGGCACGTCGGCCCGCCACGTCATCCCCACGGCCAAGCCGCTCGCGTCGCCGGGGGGCGAGACCGTGCTCGTCGTCGAAGATGAGGCCGCGGTCCGCCGCGCCGTGCAGCGCAACCTGGAGCGCCTCGGCTATCGCGTGCTCGTCGCGCAAGACGGCGAGGATGCGCTGCGCGTCGCCGAATCCCTCGAAGCCATCGATCTGCTGCTCTCCGATGTCGTGATGCCTGGCATCGATGGGCCCGAGGTCGCCAGCCGCCTGCGCGCGAAGTGGAGCGACCTGCCCGTGCTGTTCGTGACCGGCTACAGCGCCGATCGCCTCGCGCCGTCGGGCGTCATTGGCCCGCACGACCGGGTCCTCGAGAAGCCCTACCAGCTCGAGGAGCTGGCCCGCACGATCAGGCAGATGCTCGAGGCGCGCGTGTCGCGCGCCGGCGCGACCCCCGATGCGACCGTCGAAGCGACCCTGTGAACCCCTCAGGCCGCGCGCTTGAGCTTCAGCTGCACCAGCGGCGGCTCGGGCGCCGGCAGCACCAGCGCAGGTAAGCCCTGCTTGCGAAACCGGTCGAGCCGCGACGCATGGTGCGCGTACGCGATCGGGCAGGTCGCGGCGCACGGCTTGGGCGTTCCGAACGCGCGCCGGATGTGCTCGACGGTGTACTCCGCGAGCGGCACGCCGGGGCTGTCGGCGCGCGGCGCGCACAGATACACCATGCCGTCCTCGCAGACATGGAACGTGCGCGCACCCGCCCGGCACTTCCATTCCGCCGTCCCTTCGTCGATCAGCCGCATCGTGAAGTCATCGGACAGGTAGCTCGGCGCGCGCGTGCCCAGCCCGCGGATCTCCTCGTACGCGGCCCGCGTCTGGGCGTCGAGCGGCTTCGCCGAGCCGTCGCCGTGGCGCACCAGCGACGTCGAGACATCGAACCCGAGCGCGATCGCCGTGCGCGCGACCTCCACCGCCTCGGCCGGCGGGCTCGACCCCAGCACGCAGTTGATCCGCACGCGGAACCGCGCGTGCTCGGCGAGCAGCCGCAGCTTCGGCAACAGCGTCTTCAGCGACTTCTTCGACACCGCATTGGGCGTCACGTTGTCGACGCTGATCTGCAGCGCATACAGCCCGGCGCGATTGAGCCGCTCGATCCAGTCCACCGTCAACAGATAGCCATTCGTGTTGAGGAACGGCGTCATTCCGCGCTCGCGCACGTGCGCGACGATCGCATCCGCCTCGGGGTGCAGCAGCGACTCGCCGCCGGTCAGCGTGACGAACACCGCGCGCAGCCGCGCCAGGTGGTCGATGCGCTCGCGCAGCGTGGCCAGCGGAATCGGCGGTGACACCTTGTCGTATTCGAAGCAGTAGCCGCACGACAGATTGCAGCGCCGCGTGATGATCAGGTTGGTGACCAGCGGGCGCGTCGTGTCGAACGCCGCCGACACCAGGTCGAGCGCAATGCGCGCATCCGACAGCCGGCGGCGCTTGTGGAGCTTCGGTTCGTGCGATGGGTGCAGCGTCTGCGAGGCGTGCGAGGTCATCATCGAACGCCTCCACGTCGCAATCGCCATGCCGCCGCCAACCTCGCGAATTCCGGCGCTTGGCAGAACCAGGGAATGTCGGATTGCGTCAGATCCTGAACGACCGTGGGAGAGATCTCGCTGCAGCGTTTTGCGCCCGACGTGGCTGCGGCGCGACCGCAATGACGCCCTCGCGACGATCGATCGCCACGGCTGCGTCATCGAACCCAGCTCGCCGCCCGCGCGCGCGCACTCCCCGACACCACCACACCGCCCACCCCACCGGCGCCCGCCCTTCCCGAGCAAGCGATGTGCGCCCGCCCATCGCGCGCGCTCCCCTACGAGCTTCACGTCGCCGCCACCATCTCGCGCCACCGCGAGCCGCTCCACATCGACCTCGCCTTCACCAACACCGGCGGCGCCGGCGCCGTCTTCCACGTCTACGACCGCAAGCACCTCGACCGCATCCCGCGGCGCTACACCGTCGAGCCCGACAAGCGCATCGTCGACCGCTGGGACCTCGCCGACGACGCGGGCGACTACGACCTCTGGCTCATCGCGCCCAACGGCTTCCACCGCCACTTCACCGGCCGCGCGGGCGCTCACCCGGCCGCCGTCGAGGTCGAACTCGCCTACCAGCGCGGCGACCTGACCATCACCCTCCACAACCGCGGCCTCGAGCCCGCCGAGCTCACCCTCGTCGACAACGCCTACCACCACGGCGACCACACCATCTTCGCGCCGGCGGGCGCCGACCGCATCCTCCACGTCGCCCTCGAGCGCAGCGCTCACTGGTACGACTTCACCGTCACCGCCCACGACCTCCCCAGCTTCCGCCGCCGCTTCGCGGGCCACATCGAGACCGGGCGCGACTCTTTCAGCGACCCCGCCCTGGGCGGCCCGGCGCGCGGCGACCAGCCCTGAACGCGCTCGCCGACCGCGGCAATCCGCGCCGAGCTACGGGTTGCCCAGGCACAGCGGCAGGCACCGCGCGTCCGCACACGGGCACACCACCGCCGGCGCTCCCATCGCCACCAGCGCGCTCGTTGCCAGCCCATTCGCCGCCAGCCCGCTCGGTGCGCCCACGTTGTGGCACAGCGGCAAGCATCGGGCGTCCGAGCACGGGCACGGCCCGATCACAGGCGGCCCATCGGCCTGCAGCAGCGCCGGACCCACCGACGATCCCCCGGCGATGCCCAGCACCGCGGCAAACACTGCGACGACGAACACTCGACGAATACCTTTCGTGATCATGGATATCCTCCCCTTGGCAAACCGGTTGTGGTGAAAACCGTATTTCAACCTACATGACAACCCGGCCGACAGACCGGCTGGGCACACGGGCATGGATCCGCCGCCACGGGCTCCACCCGCGGCTCATCGTGCACGCCACCTCCCGATGACGATCGCGCGGCGATGCCGGCGACGACCATGAACAGACCTGCCAGGATGCTCGCTTTCCAGATCGTGATCGACATGTGCAGACACTACATCTCGAGTGCTGATCTAAAATACGAATGATGTAAATCAGCACTGACAACAAGCCATGAACGACATCGGGAGAATGGTGCGTTGAAACACCGGCCGCTCCCGTTCACCAGCGGTGTTCCACCACCACGGCCGTCGCCGGTCTCGTGTTCGAACCGCGTGCCGTACCGATCCATGTACCGCGACCCCGTGGCCGCAGCCCGCTCGCCACGCTTCCTCCGAGCGGGGTGTCACGTTCGCCGGCGTTCTGGCTCCTGAGCTCTGCGGTCCGGGACACGTTGAGGTCGGTCGCTGCCACGAGCCGCAACGTAATGGCTCCAACAACGCGGACCGAGCTCGCTCGTTCGCACCGGCCGCCCGTACCGATCCGGTGCGTTTCTTCCCTCCGGTCTGGCCACTGGTGATAGACCCAAGGTGGGTGACAGACCGCGAAGATCTGAGCGGCCGAACGCTGGGCGAGTTCATCGTCCGCGAGCGCATCGGGTCCGGCGGCTTCGGCGACGTCTACCGCTGCGAGCAGCCCCTGCTGGGCCGCCAGGCCGTGATCAAGGTCCTCCACCAGCGGCTGCGGTACAACGACGTCGTCCTCCAGCGCTTCCTGCGCGAGGCCCAGCTGGCCTCGCGGCTCGACCACCCCTACGCCGCCCACGTCTACGCCTTCGGCATCGAGCGCGACGACGGGTTGTTCTGGATCGCGATGGAGATGGTGCAGGGCACCACGCTCGCCCGCTGGCTGCGCGAGCGCGGCCCGCTCCCACTCGATCAGCTGGTGCCGTTCTTCGAGCTGGTGGCCGAGGTCGTCCAGACCGCCCACGACCGCGGCATCGTACACCGCGACCTCAAGCCATCGAACGTGATGGTCATCGAGCGCGCCGGCCGGCTCCTGCCCAAGCTCCTCGACTTCGGGATCGCCAAGCTGCTCGACGAAGCCGCCGCCGCCGAGCCGCTCACCGTGCCGCCGAGCCTCCTCGACGCCGCCGCGCTCTCGCTTGCCCGCACGCGGCCGAGCGCTTCCGGGGCGGAGTCCGCAGCCGCGGGCCGGGAGCCCTCGCACACGGGCACCACGCCGTCGCACAAAGTGGAAGCCCGATCGTCCGAAGCGTCTTCGCAGTTCGACGGAACAACGCCTCGTTCAGGGCCCACATCTGTTTCCGCGGAAACGCCGGCTGGGTCTCTGACACGGACCGCGACTCCGAGCTCAGCGCTCCGCGACAACGATCGGCGCCAGATCACGCGCGTCGGCGTACCCCTGGGCTCGCCGCCCTATATGTCGCCCGAGCAGTGGACCGATGCGGTGACGGTTGGACCGAGCGCGGATCTCTATGCCCTGGGCGTGATGGCCTACGAAGCCCTCACCGGCCGACGTCCGTTTGATGCCGCGACCGCCGCAGGCTACGTCGAGCTACACCGCAACGCGGCCGTCCCTACCCTCGGCGTCGGCTTCCCGCCCGCGCTCGATCGCCTCTTCCGGCGCGCGCTCGCCAAGCACCCCGACGACCGCTGGGCCAGCGCCCTCGAGCTCGCGGCCGCCTTCCGTGCCGCCTCCGGTCTTTCTGCCACGACCGCCGACTTGCCTCGGCTCGACGATACGATCAGCGACGCGTGGCTCGCGGGCGCTCCGCAACCGCTCGCCGAGTCGATCGCCGTCCTCGACGGCGCCCGCAACGCGCACCAGGCGCGCGACGCCATCCACGACCTGACCCGCGGCCTCGTGCGCTACCTGCTCGCCATCGCCTTCGCGACCCGCGCCCACGTCCGCGACGAAACCAGCGACCCCGAGCTGGTCGACCTCGTCCGCACGATGCCGCAGCGCGACCTGACCGATGACGATCGCGTTCGCCTCCTGCGCCTCCTCGTCCGCCCGCTCACCCGCCGCCGCGGCGCCCACCCGATCCCCGAGCTGGTGGACCTCGTCACCCCTCACGCCGACGACGGCGCCGACGGCCTCGACGGTCTCCTCGCTCTCCTCGCTGCCACCTCCCACGCGGGCACCGACGACGCCGTCCGCGATCGCCTCGCGCGCGTTCTCCCCGATCTCGCCCACATCCTGCGTCGGACCGCCTTCCTCCTCGACTACCTCCTGGTCGTCCCGCGCGACCAGACCCCCGAGCGCTGGACTGGCCTGCGCCGCCCCCAGCGCGCCGTCGCCACCCTGCGCAACTGGGCTCCGCTC
>DATIPJ010000675.1:0-2270 GCA_035472155.1 Kofleriaceae bacterium | reverse complement strand
CGAGGAGGGCAAGCTCGCGATCGAGTCGCCCGCCGACGCCAAGGCGGGCAGCGAAGCGGTCGCCAAGATCCTCGTCACGCCCGGGGCCGGCTATCACGTCAACACCGAGTATCCGGTCAAGCTCACGCTGACGGCGCCCGCCGGCGTGACGCTGGCCAAGGACAAGTTCGTCGCCGGCGGCCACGACAAAGCGCAGGGCGACGCCGATGCGCTCGATGAGAAGCAGCTCGCGATCTCGGTCAAGCTGACTCCCGCGTCCAGCGGCAGCTACACCATCAACGGGAACTTCAAGTTCGCCGTCTGCGATAAGGACCAGTGCCTCGCGAAGCAGGAGACCATCGCGATCGCAGTGGCCGCGAAGTAGCGGCCGGTGATGCTAGGGTCCACGTGATGGTCGAGACGCCGGCGGTTCCCCCAGACTCGGTTCCCCCAGACTCGGTCACGGTCCCTGCTCCCGGCTCGTCCGTGGTCCGCGAGCTCCTCGTCGAGCTGGGGACATCGGTGCGCGATGACTTCACGCGCAACCGCCGCGTGCTGTCGTTCGCGGAGTACCTGAACCTCGTGGTCTCCGAGCCGCTGCGCCAGCTGCGGTCGTCGACGCAGTACATGGTCGATTGCTTCAACCACTACGGCAGCTCGACGGTGAAGTACCCGTGGGGCGAGGTCCGGCGGTTCCATCTGTTCGACGCGCCGTGGGCCGGCGGCGAGGACCGCCTGTTCGGACAGGAGAACGTGCAGAACGCGGTGTATCGCGTGCTGCGCAGCTTCGTGCAGGACGGCCGGCCCAACAAGCTGATCCTCTTGCACGGACCCAACGGCTCGGCGAAGTCGACGTTCATCCGCTGCCTGGGCCGCGCGCTCGAGCATTACTCGACGCTCGACGAGGGCGCGCTGTATCGCTTCTCGTGGATCTTCCCGACCCAGAAGCACACGCGCGGCGGGATCGGATTCGGCGGCAACTCCGACGGGCTGCCGGGCGCGGGCGAGTCGTTCGCGTTCCTGCCCGACGACGTCATCGACGCGCGGCTGGGCGACGAGCTGCGCGACCATCCGCTGCTGCTGGTGCCCAACGAGGAGCGCCAGCGGCTGATCGA
This sequence comes from Kofleriaceae bacterium, assembly GCA_035472155.1. Lineage (GTDB taxonomy): Bacteria > Myxococcota_A > Polyangia > Haliangiales > Haliangiaceae > JABFXX01. The sequence goes on along the minus strand of DATIPJ010000675.1, from coordinate 1,176 downwards.
CAAGCTGCTCGCGCCCGAGGACAAGGCGGCGTTCAACGTCAGCGATTACCTGCGTCAGGGCGCGCTGTCGCCCAAGAACCGCGCGATCTACGACGCGCTGCTGGCGAGCTACCACGGCGACTACATGCAGGTGCTGCGTCACGTGCGGATCGAGCGGTTCGAGATCTCGCACCGCTACCGCACGGGGTGGGTCACCGTCGAGCCGCAGCTATCGGTCGATGCGACCGAGCGCCAGGTCACCGCGGACCGCACGCTGGCGTCGCTGCCGCCGTCGCTGCAGTCGGTGTCGCTGCACGAGTACGGCGGCGAGCTCGTCGGTGCGAACCGCGGGATGATCGAATACGACGACCTGCTCAAGCGGCCGCTCGAGCACTACAAGTATCTGCTCACCACCGTCGAGCGCGCCGCGCTGGCGATGACCAACACGACCCTGTTCCTCGACCTGGCGTTCATCGGCAGCTCGAACGACATCCACCTGGCGGCGTTCCGCGAGATCCCGGACTTCCAGAGCTTCAAGGGCCGCATCGAGCTGGTGCGCGTGCCGTTCATCCTCGACGTGCGCCACGAGGAGGCGCTGTACCGCGAGCGGGTGCGCGAGGCGGCCGGGAAGCGGCACATCGCGCCGCACACCGCGTACGTCGCCGCGCTGTGGGCCGTGCTCTCGCGCATGCGCAAGCCGCAGATCGAGCGTTTTCCGTCGACGTTGGCCGAGGTCATCGGCAAGCTGTCGCCGCTCGACAAGGCCGAGCTGTACTCGACCGGGCAGATCCCGCGCGACCTGTCGCCCGATCGCGCGCGCGAGCTGGCCGCGCACATCAAGGACCTGTGGCACGAGTCGGACACGTATCCGATCTACGAGGGCCGGGTCGGGGCCTCGCCGCGCGAGATGCAGAGCGTGCTGCTGGCGGCCGCGGCGTCGGGCGCGAACCGCTACGACTACGTGTCGCCGCTCGCGGTGCTCGACGAGATCATCGACCTCTGCAAGCAGGCGAGCCTGTACGAGTTCCTGCGCCAGGACGTGCAGCCGGGCGGCTATCACGACCACAAGAAGCTGGTCGACGTCGCGCGCGGCCGGCTGTTCGACCGAATCGACGAGGAGGTGCGCGCTGCGGTCGGGCTCGTCGAGGAATCGGAGTACGGGCGGGTGTTCGACCGCTACATCACGCACGTGATGCA
>DATIPJ010000674.1:0-4548 GCA_035472155.1 Kofleriaceae bacterium | reverse complement strand
CCCAGTTCGTCGAGAACGACGCCCAGGTGTGCTGCGAGAGGGTCGCCGGCGTCGGCGTCGCTCCGGCGTTCAACACCACGATCGTGGGCGCGACATCGTGCAGCACGCGCGCGGCGACCTCGGGATCCGTCGCATCCGCGGCGATCGGCCGCGCACGGCCGTGGGTCGCGTGCACGAGGGCCGAGGCGTCGCCACGCGCGAGGGCGTGGACCTCCGCGCCCGCGGCGACGAGCGCCTCCGCGATCCCTCGGCCGAACCCGCGGCTCGCTCCGACCACCAGCGCTCTCTGTCCTGTGATCTCGTTCATGAAGTGGAGACGACGCGACGCCCGCGAATTCATCGCGCGATGTACATCTCGGTGACCGACTGCTGTGCTCCGGCGAGCGCGCGCCGCATGCTGTCGCGCTGGAGCATCCGCCCGAGCCACGCGCGTGTCCGCGGGAAGGCCTCGACCTCGAGGCCCGCCAGCGCTGCGGTCGCGAGCACGCAGGCGAGGGCGAAGTCGGCGACCGACAGCGTGCTCGCGACGTACGGCCGGGCGCGCAGCGACGCATCGAGCACGCGACAGTGCGCGGCGAGCTCCGCGGCCGCACCTGCATCGGATGCGGGATCGACCGTGCCACGCGTCAGCGGCCTGACGAAGCGCTCGAACGCCAGCGCCGCGACCGTCCGCCCCAGGTGCGCCGATTCCCAGTGCAGCCAGCGATCGATGTCGGCGCGCCGGCGGGGTTCGGTCGTGACCAGCGCCGGCGCGCCGTGCACGCTCGCGAGATACGTGATGATCGCGTTCGATTCCCACAGGACCAGATCGCGGTCGACGAGCACCGGAACGAGGCCGTTCGGGTTGAGCTCGCGGAGCCACGGCGCGCGATGCGCCGCGCGGAAGCCGTCGAGCTCCATCACGTCGAGCTCCACGCCGAGCTCGTAGGCAACCGCACGGACCTTGAGACAGCTGGGCGACGTGGGGAAGGCGTAGAGCTTCACGGCGCGGCGTCCTCGGGCAGCGCGTCGGCAAGGCCGAACAGCGGGAACAGCGAGGGCATGACGAACCGGGTCACCTGCGCGACATGCCCGCCGCGCACGACGAACACCGTGATCCCCGCGGCGCGGTACGGCCCGCCGGTGAGCGACCGGGTGTACACCGCCAGCGCGGGCGCACCGTTGGCGCGCAGCGGCACGAACCGGTATTCCCATGGGGCCCGCTGGCGGGCGCGCGCGAGGAACCGCGCGATCGCCTCGGGTCCGGCGAACCACTCGACCTGCGGCGGCATCGACATGATCGCGTCGTTCGCGAGCGTGATCAGGCCGAACAGGCTGTGCTTGATGTACGTGCCCCACGCGTCGGTGCAGACGTCATGGCATTCGTATTCGGGGACCAGTCCGACGTGGGTGAAGCGCACCTCGGTCTCGTCGCCGCGCTTGCCGATCTCGAACACGAGCTCGGTGCCGGTCCACTCCGTCCTGTCCTTCACGAAGTTGAAGTCGTTGTGCAGGACGAGCCACACGACCTTCTCGCCCGGCACGAGCTCGGTGATCTTGAACGTGGCGCGGTGAACGTCGCGGTAGTGGTAGTAGAACACCGCGCCCTGAGTGGTGGTGTCGCCCTCGATGTTCTCGGACCACCAGCGGCGCGGGTCGACGATCGCGTCGAACGCCTGCTTCGCAGACTGGCTCACCAGAAAACTTGCACGATAGTTGTTGTCGCTCATGACACTGTCCTTGTTCTGGGTCGTTCTGAAAGCAAGGACGCCGCCTCGGGCCGGATTTCATCGGTCGCGCCAAAAAAACCAGAGCCACGCCTCCGGGGCGCGTCCGGGTGGGCTTCGCTCGATCCGACTAGCCGAGGCCGAGGAGCTTGCCGCCCTGGTAGACGACGAAGCTGACGATCCAGGCCAGCACGGTCATGTAGCCGAACAGGAACAGCGGCCAGCGCAGCGATGCGGTCTCGCGGCGCACGACCGCGAGCGTGCTCATGCACTGGCAGGCGAGCGCGAAGAAGATCATGAGCGATAAGCCGACCAGCGGCGTGTACGAGCGCGCGCCGGCGCTGTCCTTGGCGTCGCGCAGGGCGGCGCGCAGCGGCTCGGACCGCGAGTCGGCGTCGTTGCCGACCGCGTAGACGATGCCGAGCGTCGAGACGAAGACCTCGCGCGCGGCGAATGCGCCGACGATGCCGACGCCGATCTTCCAGTCGAAGCCGAGCGGCTTGATCGCCGGCTCGATCGCGTGGCCCAGGCGGCCACCGTAGCTGTTCTCGAGCTGGACCGCCTGCTTGGCCGCGAGCGCGGCGGTCTTGTCGTCGTCGGTGGTGGCGCGGGCGGCGATCGCGTCGTAGTCCGGCGAGCCGTCGGGGAGGTGGCGCGGGAAGTAGAGCAGCGCCCACAGCGCGATCGAGCACGCCAGGATCACTGTGCCGGCCTCGCGGAGGAACATCGACGACTTGCCCCACATCATGCGCACCACGCCGCCCAGCCGCGGGAAGCGATAGGGCGGCAGCTCGATCACGAACGGCAGGCGCTTGGCCTTGAGCGGCTTGACGGTCCTCGACATCACCCACGCGGCGATCAGCGCCGTGACGACGCTGAACAGGTACATCGCGACCATCAACAGGCCCTGCATCCAGCGCGAGCCGGGGATCAGCGCGCCGATGACGAGCGTGTAGACCGGCAGGCGCGCCGAGCAGGTCATCAGCGGCACGACCATCATCGTGAGGATGCGGTCGCGGCGGCGCTCCATCGTGCGGGTCGCCATCACCGCGGGCACCGCGCACGCGAAACCCGACAGCATCGGCACGAACGCGCGGCCGTGCAGGTTCATCGACCGCATGATGCGGTCCATGAGGTACGCGACGCGCGCGAGGTAACCGCAGTCCTCGAGGAAGCCCAGGAACAGGAACAGCAGCAGGATCTGGGGCAGGAACACCATGACGGCACCGACGCCGCCGATCACGCCCTGGACGAGGAAGTCGGTGAACACGCCATCGCCGAGGAGGTTCTGCAGCTGGTCGCCGGCCGCCTTGAACAGCGTGTCGATCGCGTCCATCGCGGGCGACGCCCACCAGAACAGCGACATGAACAGGACGCTCATCACCGCGACGAACACGCCGAAGCCGGCGGCGCGGTGGAGCAGGATGCGGTCGATGCGCTCGGTGCGACTGCGGTCGGGCTGCCGGCGCACCAGCGGCGGGATCTCGCGATCGAGGAATGCCCAGCGCGCGAGGATGGCCTCCTTGTCGTCGGGCTGCGGGCTCGCGAGCACGGCGGCGCGCAGCGTCTCGGGGACCTCGAGCTCGTCGTCGTCCGGGCCGCCGGTCCGCGGCTCGATGCAGGTCAGCGCCCACAGCGCGAGGGCGTCGTCGGCGGCGGGCAGCGCCATGCCGTGCCGTGCGCTCGAGCGCCACGCGGTGGGGAGCGCCTCGGCCACACCGTCGAGCTGCGCGCGCAGCTCGAGGCCCGGCTGCCACTGCCAGATCGCGCGCCGCTCGCTGCGCAGCACGCGGTCGACCGCGGCGCGCAGATCGTCGAGACCGCGCCGGGTGCGCGCGGTGACGGCGACGACCTCGCAGCCGAGCACGTCGGCGAGCGCGCGCGCATCGGGCGCCGCCGCACCGGCTTCGTCGACCATGGTGAGCGCGACGACGCAGCGCGCGCCCAGCTCCTGGCACTGCAGCAGCAGATACGCCGAGCGGGCGACCTGGGTCGCGTCGACGCACACGATGACCGCGTCGGGGGCCGCCGTCCCACCGAGCCCCAGCAGCGACTGCAGCGCGATCTGCTCCTCGGCGCTGCGCGCGTTGATCGAGTAGGTGCCGGGCAGGTCGTGCACGTCGGCCATGCGACCGCCCGGGAGCTCGAGCGCGCCCACCGCGCGGTCCACCGTGATGCCGGGGTAGTTCGAGACCTTGGCCGACGAGCCGGTCAGCGCGTTGAACAGCGTGGTCTTGCCGACGTTGGGATTGCCGGCCAGCTCCAGCTGCGGCCGCTCCGCCACCGCTTCGCGCATAGGGCCCGCGTCGTGGCACTGCGACTGCGTCATCGGGCTTCGCTCGATCCGCTCATTTGCGCTCGACCTGGATCTGCGCGGCTTCGGCGCGGCGGATCGACCACTGGCCGCCGCGGACCTCGATGCGCAGCGGGTCACCGAGCGGGGCGACGGTGACGATCCGCACCGGCGTGCCCGGCACGAGGCCCATCTCCAGCAGGCGCCGGCGAAATGCGCGGGCACCATCCACGGACTGGACCGTGACAGGATGACCCAGAGGGATCTCTGCCAGCGAGGTCACCCCAAGTCCGTAGCATTTCTGAAAATCGTTTTCAATCTCGGTTTTCTGACAGTGACAGCTATGTGCCGGAGATCTCGCGGTGCGGCATACGGTTCCGCGTTCGCCGACGCGATGCTACATTGCCAGCCAGGTTTCTCGAATGAACAGCGCCCAGACTTTGCTGCTCAATCAGGGATTCGAACCGATCAAGGTCATCTCATGGCAGCGGGCCATCAGCCTGCTGTTCCTCGGCAAGGTTGAGGTCCTCGAAGAGTATGACCGCGACA
>DATIPJ010000673.1:0-4986 GCA_035472155.1 Kofleriaceae bacterium | reverse complement strand
TGCCGCTGGTGAAGGGATCGCCGCGGCGCGCGCCGAGCATCGCGGACCGGCTCGCCGACGAGCTCGCCGCGCTCGGACACGTGGTCGAGCGCGAGCCGCCGCCGATCGCGATCGGGACGCACCTGTTGTTTCCCGACCTCGCGATCGAGCGCGCCGGCGGCCGGCGGTTCATCGAGGTCCTCGGGTTCTCGACGCAGGACTACGTGGCGACCAAGCTCGAGCGCTATCGCCAGGCGGGGATCGCGGACGTCGTGCTGTGCGTCGACCGCGCGATGGGGCCCGCGCTCGATGGCGATGCCCAGGTCTGCAGCTTCGTCCGGAGGGTCGACGTCGACGACCTGCTCGACCGATGATGGCCCGTCAGCTGCCGCTGGTGCCGATCGCGAGCTTGGTGAGCCCCGCCTGCTTGGCGCGCTCCATCAGGTTCACGACCCGGCCGTGCGCAACACCGCGATCGGCCTTGAGGACGACCTGCGTGGCCTTGTCGCGCACGAACGCGGCGCGGAACAGGTTGTCGAGCTCGTCGTCGCGCATCACCTTGCCGCCGACGGCCACGTCGCCCGACAGCGGGATGACCAGCACCAGCGAGGCCTTCGACGTATCGATCTCCTGGGCCTGCCCCGATGGCAGGTTGACCTTGAGGCCGCTCTTCTTCTCGGCCTCGACCTGTTCCTGCTCGACCTTGACCTTGCGGCGCTCCTGGCGCGCCTCGGCCTGCACGGCCAGCGCGCTCACCATGAAGATGATGAGGAGCACGAGGAAGACGTCGGTGAGCGGGGTGATGTTGATCTCGGCGAAGATCGAGTCGTTGCCCGCGTCGTCGCCGCCGCCAGCATCCTCGTCAGGCAGCTTCCCGATCGCCATCGTCGTCTCCCTTGGTGCGCTTGGTCGTCTTGGGACTCGTGTGGCCCGACTCGCCCTGGTCGCCGTAATCGCGGCTCTCGCGATCGATGTCGTCGCGCTTGAGCTTCTTGCCCGGCTGGGTCTCGCTCGGAGAGTCGAGCAGGAGCTCGAGGAACTCGTCGGTGAGGAGCTTCATCTCGGTGGCGATCCGGTTGGCGCGCTGGCTGAAGAAGTTGAACAGCACGACGGCGCCGACCGCGACGCCGATACCGACCGCGGTGACGATGAGGGCCTCCGAGATCGGGCCCGACACGGTGGTGAACTTCACCTCCTCATCGGCGCGAAACCCGCTCATCGCCTTCATGATGCCGACCACGGTGCCGAACAGACCGACGAACGGCGCGGTCGCACCCACGGTGCCGAGCACCCAGAGCCGGACGCGCAGCTCCTGGTTCACCCGGAGGCGCTCGCGGTGAACGGCAGTCGCCACATGCTCCGGCTTGGCCCGCCCCAGGCGCTCGTAGCCGACCAGGAAGATGTCGGCGACCGGCGATCGGGAGCGCTCGCAGGCGGAGCGGCCTTCTTCGAAGGCGCCGCGCGCCAGGCAGCGCGTCACCGTTTCGCCGAGGCCCCGGGCGCGGGTCACGAACTTCCACTGGGCTATCGCGCGTTCGATCGCAACCGCGAGTGCGGCCACGGAAAACGCCATGACGATTCCCATGGCGCCGTAGCCCTGTAGGAGGAGCTCCTTGATCTGTTCCATGAGTTAACGCCTTGAGCTGTAATAGCACGGCGTTGCGCCGCTGGGTCGTGAGCCAAGCCTCGCAACAGCGGATGGGGTCGGCCTTGGCGTCGTTGCTGTCATTGCGTCGTTTGGTGTCCGGGCAGCGACGCGCGTTCGGCGCCCGTCGTCGTGTTGACGTGACGCGCACGCACAGGGTTGCCTACCGACGGGTCGATTCGGGCGCGGAGCGAACCAAGGATCGAGCCAGGCGCGGGAATGGCCTGTCCTACCCCGGCCGATTGCCCCCTGGCACAAAACCTGGTCGAATCCGTCGCGATGGCGCGCATGGTCAAATGCATGAAGCTCGGGGAGACACTCCCCGGTCTGCCCTACAAACCGTTCAATGATGCGCTCGGACAACGCATCTACGACTCGGTCTCGGCGCAGGCGTGGACGATGTGGATCGAGCACAGCAAGAAGATCGTCAACGAGTACCGGCTCGATCTGACCCAGAAGAAAGCACACGATGTACTGAAAGAGCAGTGCGAGGCCTTCCTGTTCGGTGATGGCGGCATCGTCCCGCCGGACTACGTCCCAGAGAAACATTGATCGCGCTCGCGAACCACCTTCCTCGGGTTCGCGTGCCGTGGGTGTCGATCGGGATGTGGCCGACGCCGGTGACGGCGGTCGCGATCGAGGGCCGTCCGGTGTGGGTGAAGCAGGAGGGCGATGCGCACCCGCTGTACGGCGGCAACAAGATCCGGACGCTCGAGCTTTGGTTCGGCCACGCACAGGCGCGCGGGGCGCGGCGGATCTGGGCGATCGGCGCGTACGGGTCCAATCACGCCGTCGCGACGGTGGCGCACGCCGCGCGCGCGGGGATCGATGCCGCGGCGATGCTGTTCCCGCAACCCGCGAGCGAGTGGGCGCTCGAGAACTGCGGCGCGCTGGTGGCGTCGGGCTGCGCGCTGATGCGGCTGGCCAGCGTGGTGGCAGTGCCGTTCGCGGCGTGGCGCGTGGGGCGCCGCGAGCGCGACGCGCTGGTGATGCCGCCCGGCGGCGCGACCACCGTCGGCACGTTCGGCGCGCTGGCCGCCGCGTTCGAGCTCGCGGACCAGATCGCCGCGCGCGAAGCGCCGCCGCCCGCGCGCATCGTGCTCCCGGTCGGCAGCACGTGTACGACAGCCGGCCTGCTCGCAGGGCTCTTGCTCGCGCAGTCGATCGGCGTCTGGCGCTGGCCGCTGCCGATCGTGCACGGTGTACGCGTGACGCCCTGGCCGATCACATCGCGCGTTCGCACCGCGGACCTCGCGCGCCGCACGCTGATCCGGGTCGAGCGGCTCGGCGGACCGCGCGCGGCGATCGGCCTGCGCCAGCTGCTCGCCCACCTCGTGATCGACGGCGGCGAGCTCGGCGCGGGCTACGGCCGGATGACGACGCGCTGCGATGCCGCGATGCGCGCGATCGCCGGCCCGCGGCTCGACGGCGTGTACTCGGGCAAGGCGGCGGCAGCCCTGTTGCGGCTGCACCGCGCCGGGACCGGCCCGCTCTTGTTCTGGTCGAGCAAGTCGACGGCCACGCTCCCACCGCCGACGCGCGAGCAGCTCGACGCCGCACCGCCGGCGATCGCGCGCTGGTGGCGAAAGCACGACGCGCGGCGCGCTGTTTTGGCCGGCGAACCGACTACTTCTTGACCGGCGGCGCGGCCTGCTGTTGTTGCGGCGGCGGCGGCTTCGCAGGCGTGGGTTGCGAGTCGGCGTCGATGGTGTTGGCGCGCTTGGCGGCGCGCACGCGGTCCTGGTTGCGGCGCTCGCTGTCGAGGTACTGCAGGCACGGCTTGACCGAGCGATCGGTCGCGACGTTGTTGGAGTAATAGGCGGGCGCGCGGCCGTAGATCTCCATCGCAGCGTTGGCGGCCGCGCGGCAGTTGCTCGACTTGACGAGCGCGATGACCTGCTCGTGCTTGTTGCGGGCCCACGCCGTGTCGCCGGCCTTGTCCTTGCCGTCGGCGTCTTGCTCGCCGGCGACCAGCTGATCCGCCTGCTGGCGCTGTGCAGCGCCACCGCCCGACGGAGCTGCCTTGCGCGCCGGTGCGCTGTTGCCGAGCTTGTTGCCGTCCAGGCGCGGACCCGCGTTCCCCGAACCGGGGACGTTCGACGCGGCGCCGCTGTTGCTGGTGTTGCCGGGCTTCGATGGGCTCGACCGCAACCCGGCGCTCGGATCGGCCGCCGGCTGCGCGACCTGCGGCCTGGGCGCCGACTCCGTCCTGGGTGGCGGCGGCGGTGGACTGGCCGCGGGCGCGGCGGGCGCCTGCGCGAGATCGTCGGCCTGGGCCGCGGGCTCGTCGGCACGGCGGTCCGCGACGTCGAGCTTGCCGGTCACCCGCTTGGCCTTCTCGAGCTCCTTGGGGGAGGGCTCGGGGCTCTGCACCTCGATGCCCGCGCCCTTCTTCTGGGACTTCCGCTCGGATTTCGCCGGAGCGGGCTTGGTCGCGAAGCCGCGGACCTCCTCGTCGCTCGGCGCTTCCTTGGCTCCGTCGCGCGCGACGGCGACCTCGCCCTTGGCGCTCTTCTTGTCGCTGTCGACCGCCCGCGCACGCTCGGCGCCGCGACTGTTCTCGGCGAGGCCGACGCCGTACGCGCCGGATCCGGAGGCCGCGCCGGTGGCAGCACCGCCCTCGTCGCGCGGCCCCGGAGCAGCCGCGGTGGTCGGAGACGCAGGCGGCTCGGCCGCGATCGCCGGCGCCGCGGCGGGCGGCGTTGCGGTGGCTCCCGCCGGGGCGACCGCGGTCGTCTCGGTCGTCTCGGAGGCGACCTCTCGCGCGCTGGTCGCCGCGAGCTTGTCGCCGTTCCGCACGTAGAGCGTGCCGGCGACACCCACGACGACGACGAGCGTGGCCGCGGTGGCCAGCGCCGGGTGCGCCATCAAGGAGCGCGCGAGGCGCTGGAACCAGCCCTCGCTCTCGCGCTGCGGCCTGGGAGCGCGGCGCGCGGCTTCCTGCAGCAGCAGCGCCGACACCGCTTGCGGCGGGTCGGCCTGAAAGGCCAGGACGCGGCTCTCCTGGATCTGCGCGCGCGTGCGCGTGAGATCGGCGAGCGCCGAGCGATCGGCCGGATGCGATTCGAGGTGTGCCGTCAGTCGCGCCTCATCGGCGGGCGTGAGCTCGCCGTAGAGCGCGCCGATCAGCAGCGCGTCGATATCCATCCGGTCGGTCATGGGTCCTTGGTCCTTATACTACGTGTGTCATGTTCGAGCGACGAGCGAGCAAACCTCGACGGCTCGAGCACTTGGCAGCGCGTCGGTCTGGCTGGGGCACGTTCGAAAGATCGCCTGGTTGTTCGCCGAATACAGACGCCTGACAGCGAGAGACGATCTAATGGTGGCGCGCCGGACCTAAACCCCTGCCCGATCGCGCAGGC
>DATIPJ010000672.1:0-4598 GCA_035472155.1 Kofleriaceae bacterium | reverse complement strand
CACGCCCGGTGCGCCGTGGTCCGGCGCGCCGCGGCCACTCACGCGCCACACCACGAGCGCGATCGCGGCGGCGGCGAGGGTGATTCCGAACGCCAGACGTGCGAGCGGACGGCGCCCCGCGGGCGCATCGAGGCGCGCCATCATGCCTGCGGCGAGCCGCTCGCGCTCTTGCGCACCCGTCGGCGATCCCGAGAGCGCGCCGAGCAGCCGCCGCATCTGGCGCTGCTCGTCGAACTGAGCGCGGCAGGTCGGACAGCCCAGCGCGTGCTCGGCCGCCTCCCGGTCCTCGCCGGCGACCGCCGCCGCGATGCGCTCGGGCTCGGGGCAGCTCGGTGCGCTCACGACTCGCCTCCGAGCGCCGCGCGCAGCGCCTGCCGCGCATGGAACACGCGGCGCCACAGCGTGCCCTCGGGGATGCCGAGCGCCGCGGCCGCGTCGATCCCGCGCTCGCCCTCGATGTCGACGATCACGAGCGCCGCGCGCAGGTCATCGGGGAGCGCGGTCATCGCCGCCGGCAGGCGCGCCATCGTCGCCGGATCGGTGGCGGTGTACGACGAACGACTGGTCTCGCTCACCACGCGCAGCGCATTCTTGCGCCGTTTCTCGCGCCGCGCATAGCCGCGGACCAGATTCGCCGCGATGCCGAACAGCCAGCTCTTGACGCTCGGGCCGGTGAACCGCCCGGCGGCCTCGAACGCAGCGACGAACGTCCCCTGCACGAGGTCCTCGATCACCGCCGCATCGCTGCCGCGCATGCTGCGCACGAAGCACTGCACGGCGCGGCAGTGGCGCTCGAACAGCATGCCCAGTGCCACCCGATCGCCCGCGGCGCATGCCGCGACCAGGCCCGCGTCGGTCAGTGTCGGGTCGGCGGGCGTCACGGACCGCGCATGCGCCTTCTTCATGACCCGTGGCGCAGCTCGAGGAGCACGCCCAGCTCCGAGGCCCCAAGCGACGCGTCGCTGTCGTTGAGCGACATCCGCTGGTACGCGGTAAAGATCGGAGCCAGGCCGATCGACCACTCGTTGCTCAGGTGATACAGGACGGTGAGCGAGGCCTCGAACGGGATCGCGAACCAGTTTCCCGCGTAGGCAAGGTCCGTGTGGAACTGGTGCGACCACACGCCGCCGAGGGCGCCGCGCAGCCGCATGCGCCACCGCCCTTCGCGCGCGGTGAACGACACCCCGAGCAGCGCGCGCGAGTCGAGGCGGCGGTGCGACATCCCGTACTGGTCGTAGTCGCTGTATGCACCGGCGAGGATGAGCTCGGCGGCGAGCCCGTCCTGATGCAACATGTCGAGCGTGGCCCGCACGCGCGGACCGCTGACGTCGCCCGGCAGGACCATCACGCCGAGCGCCCAGGGCAGCGGATCGGACGGCGGCCGGGGCGCGAGCGTGCGCACCAGCAACGGCGCGGGCGGCGCCGCGGGCTCGAGCGACCGCAGCACGTGCGCCGTGGGCGGCGGGAGCGGGGGCGGCTCGAGCGCGTCGTCCGCGACCCAGCTCGCGACGAGCACGCCGGCGGCCTGCGCGTCGGGGACCAGGCGCTCGTGCAAGAGCCCCGACGAATCGCGCGCCAGCAGGTAGAACCCACCCTCGGTCGGGATGGCGCGCACTTCGAGCGCGACCCGGCAGAACGGCTCGCGCGCGACCCAGCTCCCGATCTCGGAGCGAACGTCGTCGGGGGCGTGCACGATCGTCACCTCGCACGTGCCCGGCGCCGCGACCTCGGGCGGACCAGCTGGCTGCGCCGCGCTGCGGCTGGCCACGAGCAGAATCGCGATCAAGGTCAGATGCCGCATGGGACCCCACAGGAGGTGGAACAGGCGCAAGGGAGGCGAAGCGTTTGGCTATTGGTATCCGGAGAGCCGGTTTTCTTCGCAGGCGGCTCGATGATTTGCAGCCAAGCAGCGAATGGCTCGGCGCGGCTGGCCCGGAATTTGCGCGAGCCGCTGACTCCCGATGTTCCGCGGCGCGCGGTGACTGGCAATCTGTGGGGGCCGGACGTTTTATCCCATGGTCGACGCGAGGGCGGTCCGTACGATCGCCCCATGGGTCCAAGGCTGGCGACCGTCGTGATCGCGGGCGTGCTCGCGTGGGCCGGCACCGCGCATGCAAATTGCCCCCCGGGGCGCGCCGCCGGCACGCGCGGCGACACGCTCGTCGTCGGCTTCTCCCCCTCGCCCCCGTTCGTGACGACCGCGGCCAACGAGCGCGAGGCGCACGGGTTCGCGATCGACGTCTTGCGCGCGCTCGCGACGCAGGAGGGTTGGCGGCTCGAGCTCGTCGAGCTCAACCCCCAGTCGCTGCGCGCGCGCCTCGCGGCGGGACTGCTCGACCTCGGCGTCCTCGGCGAGGCGGTCAGCACGGAGCTGGTCGCGCCCGGCGGCGCCCAGGAGCCGATGCTCGAGATGTCGCAGCCGTACTTCTCGACGGTGACCACCGCGATCGTCCACGCCGACGACCCTGCACACGCGCCGGCCGCGAGCCGCAGTCTCACCGGCCAGCTCGTGCGCATCGCCGTGCGCAGCCTCGCGTACGGCCTGCTCGCGCTCGCCGTCCTCGCGGCCGCGGTGTGGTTACTCAACACGTTCAGTGGGTTCCCCGGCACGCGCTCGCTGCGCTGGCGCCGGATCGACGCCGAGGTGAGCGGCGTGTGGGCCGGTCTGCGCTGGCTCGCCCGGTCGCGCACCGGCCGTGTGCTGTGCGCCACCTGGGCGCTCATCGGCATCGCGGCTGGCGTCACCGGCGCGGTCGGCGGCGGGCCGCCCCTCATGCTCGGCGACGATCCGCTGCGCGCCATGGTCGAGCGCGCGGCCCACGACGATGTCCTCGTCGGCGAGCGCCTCCCCGATCACGCCTCGGTCAGCTGCGCGGCCGGCGAGGAGCGCGCCTGCTTCCGCGGCTTCGCCGACGGCACGATGGCCGCGATCGCAGGCCCGCGCGAGATCCTCTGCATGCACGCGCAGGCGCTCTCGCTCGACAACACCGTCCTGCGCAACGACCTCCAGCTCCCCGAGCAGTTCGCCTACCTGCTGCCGCCGGGCAGCTGCCTGCGCGCGCACCTCGATCTCGCGCTGTTGCGCCACCACGAGAAATCGCGCGTCGTCGAGCGCCTCGCGCGCTGCCCGGGAGAGCCGCGATGACCCAGGTGCCGCCCTCCGCGCGCATTCCCGCGACCGCCTCGGCGAGTGGCGGGACGGAAGACCCGGGCTTCGAGGACGAGCTCGCCTGCACCCTCACCGTGTGGTCCGCCGGCGCATCGACCGCGGTCCCCGGCGCCAACCTCAAGCGGCTCACCCTCCACCTCGCATCCCACGGCTTCTCCGGGGAGGCCGTCTTCTGGGTCCGCGCCGACGATGCGGGCGAGACGCTGCACGGAACGCTCGCGGGCGACGATCCGATCGAGCTCGAGATCGGCGTCGCGCGGGCGCGCTACCTGGGCACCCCGCCGCCGCCGCTCACCGTGCGCGGCGCCGTGGTCGCGCGCCGCTTCCTCGAGCTCACCACCGACGACATGGCCGGCCGCCCGATCCGGTTCCGGCGCTACACGATGTCGCTGCTCGACCCCGCGCGCGCCGCGTGGTCGATCCACCACCCGACGGCCGTCGTCGTCGACAAGAGCCTCGCCGACGTCATCCGCGCGCAGCTCGTCGGCGACATGACGCTCGACGTCGCGTGGCCCGAGCTCGCCCAGAAGCGCGCCCTGGTCGGCCTGGGCCTCGGCGCCGACGACGCCTCGTTTCACGACTTCGTCCTCTGGCTCGCCGCCTCGCGCGCCGGCCACTTCATGCTCGACTACGCCACGCGCGCCTACCAGCTCGCGGACAAGAAGCCGCGCGTCGCCGAGCCCGCCGCCGTCCAGCCCGAGGACATCGCCGAGCTCGAGGTCGCCCTCCCCGAGCCCGTGCGCCATCAGCAGCGCTTCCTCAACTCGTGGGCCGGCAGCGACGCCGTCACCTCCGTCGACCTCACGCTCGCGCGCCCGCCGCTCACCCACGACGTCCTCGTCCACACCCCGATCCCCAAGGAGGTCGCGGCCCTCGTCGACCGCGACGCGCGCCGCCTCGCCGCCGGCCGCCACGAGCTCATCCTCGACTTCCGCCGCTACCCCGAGCTCCTGCTCGCGCCGGGCGCCGGCCTCACCCTCGACGCCGACACCTTCAGCGCCAAGCTCGCCGGCTACGCCGAATCGCTGCGCGTCGTCGACCTCGACCTCTCGCTGCGCGCCCTCGACGAATCCGCCGAATTCGACCTCGAGCTCACCTCGACCAGCTACAAGGGCGTGCTGCGCGCGCGCCTCGAGCACGAGGACGACCCGCGCACCCGCGTGCCGGCATTCCGCGCGCCGCGCTACCCGTTCGAGGTCGAGGGCCAGATCGTCTCGGCGGTCGGCGACACCGGCGACCGCGCGTACACCGTCTACGAGGACGACGCGACCTCGCAGGACCGCTACCGCGTCAAGCTCCCCACCTGGAACGTCACCATCGAGGTCCCGTTCACGCCGCTGTTCCAGCCCGGGCACCTCTACTTCCCCGCCTACCGCGACGCGCGCGTCCTCGTCCACGTCGGCTTCGAGCGCGCGCGACTGACGCAGTT
>DATIPJ010000671.1:0-16497 GCA_035472155.1 Kofleriaceae bacterium | reverse complement strand
CTCCCCTCCAGATGGAGGTGCTGGCGGCATTCTTTCAGCGCGAGCGTGGCTTTTTCCTGACCGGCGGGGCAGCGCTCGCTGGCTTTCACCTGGGCCACCGTGCGACCGATGATCTCGACCTGTTCACCTTGGAAGCACGCGCGTTCGAGCGCGGTCGCTTCGTTCTCACAGAGGTCGCACAGGAGCTCGGAGCAGCGTTGCAGGTCCGGCAGGACGCCCCAGGATTCAAGCGTCTCGTCCTGACTCGCGGCGTCGACGCGCTGGTGATCGACCTCGTCAAGGACGCGGGCTCACAACTCCATCCCGACAAGCTCGAGCGTGATGGTGTCGTGATGGATCCGGCCGACGAGATCCTCGCCAACAAGCTGACGGCACTCGTCGGACGCGCCGAGGAGCGTGATCTCGTCGATGTCATGTTTCTCGAACGCGCGGGGTATTCCGTCGAGGCGATGCTGCCCGCGGCGCTGGCCAAGGATGGCGGATGTACGCCGGCCACGCTTGCGTGGTTGCTGTCGGAAATCGAGATCCCCGATGGAATCGTCCTGCCGGCGGGTGTGTCCCCGGCCGAGCTGCGGGCCTACGTCTCCGATCTGATCTCTCGTCTACTCACGATCGCGGCGCCGACATAGGGAGGTCGATTGGACCACTGGTCGAGGCGAAGCCGCGCAGGGGGAGGTCGGGGCCGCGCTGGAGCCAGTTGTCGGCGCGGTAGGTGGCGGCGGCGTCGATGACGTGGAGCGTGTAGGCCTGGCGAGAGTGCGGCGAGCGGTTGGCGGCGCTGTAGTGGGGGAGCAGGCCGTGCAGGACGATGCAGGTGCCCTTGGGGGCGGGGAGGGGAACCATGCCGTCGAAGGTGAGGTCGCGCGGGTCGAAGACCTCGTAGCCGGTGCGGCCGCCGGGCAGGCGATGGAAGCGCTTGCGGGCGGGCGCGGCGTGGCCGCCCGGGAGGGCCCAGAGGCAGCCATTGTCGAGGGTGGCGTCCTCGAGCGCGAACCACAGGCCCGTGGCCGACGGCGGGTCGGTCCACAGGAACGTGTGGTCCTGGTGGGCGGTGACCTCGCCGCCGATGAACGGCTGCTTGAAGATGTACATCGATTGCAGGAGCAATGGATGTGCGATGCCGAGCGCGCTGACCAGCTCGGCGAGCCGCGGGTCGCGCGAGAACCGGCTGAACACCGGGTCGAGGTCATGCATCGCGTGGCCGATCTTGTTGATCGCCTGGTCGACCGGGCGGCGCAGCGATCCGTCTGCAGCGAACGCATCCTCCTCGAAGAAGAACCGGATCTTGTCGCCCGATTCGAGGAAGTAGTCGTCGGTGCGCCGGGTCTGCTCGTGGGTCGTGAAGACCGAGATGGTGTCGGGCGAAAACGCGCGGACCAGCTCGCCCGCGCGAGCGAGCAGCGCGTCGCACGCGGCCGGCGCGACGAAGCCCGGCAGGACCAGAAAGCCGTCGCGCGCGTAGTCCCGCCAGAGATCGCGATCGGAGACGCGCGGGCGATCCATCCGGCGAGCTTACGTGAACTCGCAAGGCTCGCAAAGACGCGCACAGCGAGCTGCCGTGCGTGCGCAGGGCAGCACCGGTCGCGCCGTGGCCCTGCCGGCCAGCCTGCGGGTCAGCCGCCCAGGCGGCCGACGGGGCGACCGCTGCTGCTCGCGCCGCGCACCAGGTGCAGGACGACGCCGATGATGGCGGCGACCAGCAGGATGTGGATCGTGGCGGACGCCACGTGAAAGACGGTGAAGCCGAGCAGCCACGCCACGGCGAGGAGAATGGCAAGAATGAGGATCATCGGTTTGCTCCTGCATGAACGCACTGCAGCTCGCCTGCCAAGCTCGGTGGGGCGAGGCCGAGGGAGCGCGCGGCTGTAGGTGCCCGTGCTCCCGACGGGGGCCGAGCGCGCTGCAGGATTTCCCCGCGCGCATTCGCCCGGAATGTGGCGCGCGCGCCCCGGAAACAGGTTGTCGAGGAAACCTCGCTCAGCGTAACGTCGCGACCGGAGGCAAGCCATGCGTGATGTCGCCGCCGAACGAAGTCAGATCGACCAGGCGATCGAGGGCAAGACGCTCTGTACTGCATTCGCCGAGACCGTCGCGCGGCTCGGTGATACCGAGGCGCTGGCGGCACGCGGGTCTGATGGCGAGATGCGCTCCTATACCTGGAACCAGTACCGCGAGGGCGTGCGTGCGGTGACGCTCGGGCTGCGCGCGCTGGGGATCACACCCAAGAGCTTCGGTGTGATCATGGCGCGCAACCGGCCGGAGTATGTGATCGCCGACCTCGGGGTGGTGCACCTCGGCGCGACGCCGGTGGGCCTCTACAACACGCTGGCGCCCGAGCAGATCAGCTACATCGCCAACCACTGCGACGCGCGGGTGGCGATCGTCGAGAACCCGGCGTTCCTCGCAAAGTTCCAGGCGGTGCGCAGCGAGTTGCCCAAGCTCGAGCGCGTCGTGCTGCTCGAGGGCAAGAGCGACGACCCGTGGACGATCACGTGGGACGAGCTGCTCGCGAGCGGGCGCGCTGCCGCCGAGCGCGAGCCCGAGGCGTTCGATGCGCTGTGGCGAGCGGTCAAGCCCGACGACGTGGTGACGCTCATCTACACGTCGGGCACCACCGGGCCCCCGAAGGGCGTGATCGACACCCATCGCTCGGCGCTGTGGGACCTGCAGTCGATGAGCGGCGTGGTCGATACCAGTGAGGCCGACCGCGTGATCAGCTACCTGCCGCTCGCGCACGCGGCAGACCGGGTGCTCAACTACTACGCGTCCGTGACGTCGGGGCACACGCTGGTGTTCTGCCCCGAGGTGACGCAGATCCTGCAGACCGTGCTCGAGGTGCGGCCGACGGTGTTCGGCGGCGTGCCGCGGATCTGGGAGAAGCTGCACGCCGGGCTGACCTCGGCGATCACCAAGGAGCCCGACGAGCAGCGCCGCGCCATGGTGCTCGGCGCGCTCGAGGTCGCGCGCAAGGTGGTGACGCTCGAGCAGCGCGGCGAGCCGGTGCCGCCCGAGCTCGCGCAGCGCCGGCAGATGGCCGAGCCGATCTTCGCCGCGATCCGCGCGCGCATCGGCCTGGATCGGGTCAAGCACACCGTGACCGGCGCCGCGCCGACGCCGCGCGAGGTGATCGAGTTCTTCCACGCGATCGGCATCCGGATCTCCGAGGTCTGGGGCATGAGCGAGATCGCGGCGGTCGGCACGCGGAACCCGCCCGACCGGATCAAGATCGGCTCGATCGGCAGCGCGCTGCCGGGCACCGAGCTCCGGCTCGCGCCCGACGGCGAGCTGCAGATCCGTGGCGGCATGGTGATGCGCGGCTACTACAAGGAACCCGAGAAGACCGCCGAGACGATCGATGCCGACGGCTGGCTCTCGACCGGCGACATCGCCACGGTCGACGAGGATGGCTACTACACGATCGTCGATCGCAAGAAGGAGCTGATCATCACGGCCGGCGGCAAGAACATCTCGCCGTCCAACCTCGAGGGTCTGCTCAAGGCGAATTCGCTGATCGGCCAGGCCTGCGTGATCGGCGACAACCGGGCGTACCTGACGGCGCTGATCGTGCTCGACGGCCAGGTCGCTCCGGCGTGGGGCGCGGCGCACGGCCTGCCCGGCAAGACGATCGCCGAGCTCGCGAGCAGCGCCGAGGTCCAGGCCGAGGTCGCGCGCGCGGTCGCCGCCGTGAACGACCGGGTCTCGCGCGTCGAGAACGTTCGCCGATGGACGATTCTTCCCACCGAGTGGACCGCGGAGAGCGAGGAGCTGACGCCCACGCTCAAGCTCAAGCGCCGCGTGATCAACGACAAGTACGGCAGCGAGATCAACGCGATGTACCCAGGCGGCGCGGAGTCGGGAGACTAGCCCTCGGCTGAGCAGGTCGTGTCTGGCCAGCCGCGCTGGCCGGGCGCGGCCGAACACGCTCGCGAACAAGCCCAGCAGCGGCGCCCAGATAGCGCGCCCGGCGCGGTGGCATCGCGGTTGCTGTATGGCCCGGCATGAAAGCTCTGGGCCTGTGCGTTGTGTCCTGTGTCGTGTCGATCGCGGCCGCGATCCCTCGGATCGCCGCCGCGGATCCGGCGTCTGCGCCCGCCGACAAGACGCTGTCACCGTACTTCGAGATCGAGGGCGCGGACGCCAGCGTTGAATCGATGCCGCTCGAGGCCACGCGCGCCGACGTCCATATCGCGGGCGTGATCGCCGACGTCGTGGTCAAGCAGACGTACCGCAACGATGGCGCCCAGCCGATCAACGCGCGCTACGTGTTCCCGGCGTCGACCCGCGCCGCGGTCTACGGCATGAAGATGACGATCGGCGCGCGCGTGATCGAGGCCAAGATCAAGGAGCGCGAGGCCGCGCGGCAGGAGTACGACGAGGCCAAGCGCGCGGGCAAGACCGCGTCGCTGCTCGAGCAGGATCGGCCCAACGTGTTCTCGATGAACGTGGCCAACATCCTGCCCAGGGACCACATCGAGGTCGAGCTGCACTACACCGAGCTGCTGGTGCCGACCGACGGTGTCTACGAGCTGGTGTACCCGACGGTGGTCGGCCCGCGCTACGCGAGCGCGCGGGTCGATGCGAACGACGCGCACAACAAATTCGTTGCCACGCCGTACCAGCACCAGGGGCAGAGCGCGGCCTACACGTTCGGCATCGCGGTCGAGCTGGCGGCCGGCATGCCGATCCAGCTCGTCGAGTCGCCGAGCCACAAGATCTCGTCGGTCATGGCCGCCGGCGGCGCGGGTGCGACGATCGGGCTCGACGCGAGCGAGAAGTCGGGCGGCGATCGCGACTTCGTGCTGCGCTACCGGCTCGCCAGCTCCGACATCGCGTCGGGCGTGCTGCTCTATCCGGGCAAGGACGGCGGCGAGAGCTTCTTCCTCATGATGGTGCAGCCGCCGCACCGACCGGCCACCGAGCTGATCCCGCCGCGCGAGTACGTGTTCATCCTCGACGTCTCGGGCTCGATGATCGGCGCCCCGCTCGGCGTCGCCAAGGGCCTGATGCGCGACCTGCTCGGCCGGCTGCGCCCGAGCGACCGCTTCAACGTGCTGCTGTTCTCGGGCGCGTCGAGCCTGTACGCGGAGAGCTCGGTCGAGGCCAGCGCGGCGCAGATCGACGCTGCGATCAAGTTCATCGACGCGCAGAACGGCGGCGGCGGGACCGAGCTCTTGCCCGCGATCCAGCGCGCGATGAAGCTGCCGCGCGCCAGCGAGAACGTGTCGCGGAGCTTTGTGGTCGTCACCGACGGCTATATCGCCGAGGAGCCGGCGGTGTTCGAGGAGATCCGCAGCCACCTGACCTCGGCCAACGTGTTCGCGTTCGGCATCGGCTCGTCGGTGAATCGCCACCTGATCGAGGGCGTGGCCAAGGCGGGGCAGGGCGAGCCGTTCGTCGTGCTCGACACCACGCAGGCCAGCGACGCGGCCGCGCGGTTTCGCGCGTACATCCAGCAGCCGGTGCTGACCGGCGTGCAGGTCGCGTTCGAGGGTTTCGGCGCGTACGACGTCGAGCCCGCGGTGCTGCCCGACGTGTTCGCCGAGCGGCCGGTGGTGGTGTTTGGCAAGTACCGCGGCGCCCCGAGCGGCAAGATCGCGCTGACCGGCGTGTCGGGCCGCGGCCGGTTCGTCAACACCGTCGACGTTGGCAAGGTCGCCCCCGACGCCAAGCACGCGGCGCTGTCGTACCTGTGGGCGCGCGCGCGGATCTCGGAGCTCTCGGACTTCTACACCGAGGATGCGCACCGCCAGGACATCATCGACCTCGGGCTCAAGTACAACCTGCTCACCCGGTTCACGTCATTCATCGCCGTGGAGCAGAAGGTCCGCACCGCGGGCCAGGCGGTCGATGTCGACCAGCCGCTGCCGCTCCCGGTCGGTGTCAGCGAGGCCTCGGTCGGCATGGAGCAGGGCCCCGAGCCGGCGCTGACGATCCTGCTCGCGATGATCGCGCTCGCGGTCGGCTGGCAGCTGTGGCGGCGCGCGGCGCGCGCGAAGGCGGCGGCGTGACCCGCGCGGGCGCGCTCGTGCGCCGGCACGCATGGGCGCTCGCGGCGCTCGCGGTCGCGGCGGGCGTCGTCGCTGCCGGCAAGCAGTACTACCGCTCCGCGTCAGCCGATGACCTCGGCTGGATCCTGGCGCCGACGGCGCGCCTGGTGTCGGCGGTGAGCGGCGGCCACTTCGTCTACGAGGCGGGCGTCGGCTGGGTCGACCGCGCGGCGACGTTCATCATCGCACCGGCGTGTGCGGGGCTGAACTTCGCGATGGCCGCGTTCCTCGCGCTCACGCTGGGCTGGCTCGGCGGGATGCGCACGCTGCGCGGCACGGCGGCGCGCCTGGCCGGAGCGGCGGCGCTGGCGTACGCCGCGACCCTCGTCGTCAACACCGCGCGGATCGCGCTCGCGATCGCGCTCCACAAGGGTACCATCGACCTGGGCGACCTCGATCGCGCCGAGGTCCACCGCATCGAGGGCATCGTCGTCTACCTGGGCGGGCTGTGCGCCCTCTATGCGCTCGCCCGGTCGATCGCAAGCCACGGCTCTGCCGGGGCGCGCAGCGCTCCCGTAGGGAGTGCGGAGTCGATCGCTGCGAGGAGCCGCCATGCCGTGGCTGGTTGATCGTCTGTTGCGATTGCGCTGGATGCTGGTGCCGATTTCGGCCTATCTCGTCGTCACGCTTGCGCTGCCGCTGGCACACGGCGCCGCGATCCGGGGCGGATTTGTGCACCATGCGACATGCGTCCTCGCGGGCTGCGTCCTGATCGCGGCGGCCGCCCTGATCGGCGGCATCGCGCTCGAGCTGTTCCGCGCTACCCTCAGGCGACTTCGTCACCCGGGAGGACGGTCATGAAGGTCGCGTTCGCGTTCGCGCTCGCCTCGCTTGCCGTGCTGTTTGCGCGCCCCGCGCATGCCGATCAGTGCGCATGGCTCGATGAGCCGTCGGTCGCGCGCCGCGCGGTTCGCGAGCTGACGAGCTACCCCGAATACATCGAGCTGTGCGAGCCGTGCGGCGACCAGGCGCCGAGCGTCCCGCGGCGCGCGGGCAAGGTCCGGCTGCACGTCTTCGAGGGCACGCGCGAGGTGCTGATCGACGACGCCGCGATCGACCTCGCCTACGTCTACGTCAAGACCGCCGACCGCCAGTACCGCAACCTCGCCATGCTCGCCGGCTGCCCGACCACCGGCGTGTCGCCGCGGCTGCTCGTTCACGACGAGACGCCGACGGGCTCGCTCATCGTCGCCGACCCCGGCATGCCGCCGAAGACCGCCGCGGCGCGCCCGGCGCCTCTCCCCGAGCCCACCGCGCTGCCCGTCGCGGCCGCGCCTCCACCGCCCGCGATCGTCTACGTCGAGGCCTCGGATCCGCGGCGCTGGCTCACCGTCGTCGCGCTGCTCTTCAGCCTCGGCGCCCTGGCAGCCTGGCGGCTGGGTCGTCGCCGGCTGCCGCATGTCCCGCGCGCGTCGGACCTACGCCCGCGCGACTGACGCGGCGCGTTGTCGGCGATCCGCGGCGATCCCGACGAGAGTTCCCCGAACATCGACGGCGCGCTGTGGTACTGCAGGGAAGCCATGGCCATGACGTACCGTCGTCTTCTGTTCACGCTGGTCGCGCTCTCGGCGGTGGGAGCGTGCAAGTCAAAGTCGGCGCCGCCGTCGGAGAAGGCCGAGATCGTCATCGGCGCGACCCTGCCGCTGACCGGCGCGGAGTCGCGGAGCGGCGGCTTCTACAAGGAGGGCTACAACCTCGCGTTCGACGAGGTCAACGCCGCGGGTGGCCTCGACGTCGGTGGCAAGAAGCGGCCGGTCAAGCTCGTGCTGTACGACGATACGACCAATCAGGCCACGGCGAATAACCTCGCCGACAAGCTGATCAACAGCGAGAAGGTCGACTTCTTGCTCGGGACGTACTCGACGGCGCTGGTCGAGGCGCAGAGCACGATCGCCGAGCAGAACAAGATGCCGTACGTCAACGGAGGCGGTGCCGCGAGCCACATCTACAAGCGCGGCTACAAGTACGTCTTCGGCACGCTGTCGCCGGTCGAGCTGCTCGGCACCACGCTGATGAACTGGATCGACGAGCAGCAGAAGGCCGGCAAGCTGCCCAAACCGTCGAAGATCGCTCTGTTGTGGGAGAACACGTCGCACGGCAAGGACTTCCGCAACGGGATCTCGGACTTCGCCAAGGCGTCCGGCGGCAACTACGAGATCTCGGTCGACGAGTCGTTCGAGCTCAACGGCAAGGACTTCAGCGCGCTGCTCGGCAAGGTGAAGGCCGCCGGCGTCGACCTGTTCCTCGTCGACGCGCACCTGCCCGACTACATCACGATGCATCGCCAGTACCTGGATGCCGGGCTGTGCCACAAGGTCGTGAGCTACGGCGCGCGAGGCTCGGAGAAGGCCGCGGTCGACGCGCTCGGCAAGGACAACGTCAACTACATCCTGTCGGGCGTGTGGTGGAGCCCGCAGCTCGCCGACAGCATCCCGCTCGCGAAGAAGTTCGTCGAGGCCTACAAGGCCAAGTACAACGGCAAGACGCCCGAGTGGTACCAGGCGCTCGGCTACGAGGCTGCGCGCGCGCTGTTCACCGCGATCCAGCAGGCCGGCTCGACCGATCGCGAGGCGGTGCGCGCGAAGCTGGCGGCGCTCAAGATCGACTCTCTGTTGCCCGGCGGAACGCTCGAGTTCCCCGCCGACCACGGCGGTGAGGCGCAGAACCTGTTCGTCGTGCAGCAGAACCTGCCCGACGCGGGCGCGCCGATCATCTTCCCCAAGGACGTGGCCAAGATCGCCGGCGTCGCACCGAATCCGCGCTGCAAGAACTGATCGCCGGAGCGGATCCGGCCGGATGTCGCGCCTCCTCGACATGATCGTGTCCGCGGTGCTGCTCGCGGGCCTGTACGCGACGATGGCGTACGGCCTGGGGCTCATCTACGGCGTGTTGCGCGTGGTCAATCTCGCGCACGGCGGTGTGATCATGGCGGGCGCCTACATGGGCTGGTGCCTGCACGAGGGCTTCGGCATCGACCCGTATCTCTCGATCCCGCTCGTGATGGCGGCGTGCTTCGTCCTCGGCGTCGGAATGTACCAGGGCCTGGTGCGCTGGCTGCCGCGCGGCGCGGCCGGTGGGCCGGCATCGCTGCTGCTCCTGTTCGGCGTGTGGCTCGTGCTGCGCAACGTCGCGTACGTGCTGTTCAGCGGCAACGATCAGGTCATTCACATGGCGTACGCGTCGCGCTCGATCAACGTGCTCGGCGCGCACGTGGCGCTGAACCGGCTGGTCGTGCTCGCGATCGCGCTCTTGATCGCCGTGTCGCTCCACGTGCTGCTGCGCCGCACGATGACCGGGCGCGCGATCCGCGCGGTGGCGCAGAACGCCGACAGCTGCACGCTGGTCGGCATCGACGTCAACCGGATCTACACGCTGACGTTCGGCATCGGCGCGGCGCTCGCCGGCGTGGCGGGCGTGCTGCTGGCGACCATCTTCTCGTTCAACCCGACGTCGGGCTCGTCCGAGCTGCTCAAGTCGTTCGTCGTCGTGGTGCTCGGCGGCCTGGGCAGCGTGTACGGCGTCGGCCTCGCCGCCCTGATCGTCGCCACCGTCGAGGTGTTCGCGATCCTCATCATCCCCTCGTACCTGACGACCGCGGTCGGCTTCGTGCTGCTCGTGCTGGTGCTCGTGCTGCGGCCGGGCGGGCTGTTCGGTCACCGGGTCCTGTCATGACGGCCCGCCCGCCGAGCCTGGTGTCGCGACGCACCGGCGCCGGATTCGCAGGCGCGTGCGTGCTGCTCGCCGTGCTCCCGTGGGTCGGGCTGCTCTCGCCGTACGCGCACAACCAGCTCACGCTGCTCTACATCACGATCTCCGGCGTGCTCGCCTGGAACTGGATGGGCGGGTTCGTCGGCCAGGTCAGCTTCGGCCACTCGGCGATGTTCGGCATCGGCGGCTTCGTCGCCGGCCAGACCATGGTGCACGTCCACCTGCCGGCGCCCCTGTGCTGGCTCGCGGGCGCGGCCGTCGCCGGCGTGTTCGCCCTCGGCGCGCATCCGATGCTCCGTCTGCGCGGCCCGTACTTCTCGATCGCGACCATCGGCCTGGGCGAGGCGAGCCGCCTGGTCTTCACCTACTGGGAGAAGTTCACCGGCGGCTCGTCGGGCCTCTCGCTGCCGATCGACGCCGACGTGCGCTACCGCCTCTACTGGTGGGCGCTCGCCCTGGCCGTGCTCGTCGCAGCCGCCTCGTACGTGATCCGCCACTCGAGCCTGGGCCTCAAGCTGCTCGCGATCAAGGCCGACGTCGACGCCGCCGCCGATGTCGGCATCTCAGCCACGTTCTACCAGGACCTGATCTTCGTGCTGTCCGGCGCCGTCGTCGGCCTCACCGGCGGGCTCAACGCCTCGTACTTCAACTTCATCGAGCCCAACGACATGTTCGGGTTCGAGCGCTCGATCACCTTCGTCCTGATCGCCGTCATCGGCGGCGTCGGCACGTCCCTCGGCCCGGTCCTCGGCGCGGTCGTGTTCGTCATCGTGCACAACTACCTGCTCGCCTCCTACCCCGAGCTCCACCTGGGCCTCTACGGCGTGCTCCTCATCCTCATCATCCTGTTCGAGCCGCTCGGCCTGACCGGGCTGATGCGGCGGGCGATCCGCCTGGTGCGCCGGGCGCCCGGCCGGAGGGCTGCATGACCCTGCTCGAGGCGCGCGGCCTCACCAAGCGGTTCGGCGGGCTGTGCGCCCTCGACGGTGTCGACCTCACGCTCGACAAGGGCGAGATCCTCGGCGTCATCGGACCCAACGGCGCCGGCAAGACCACCCTGTTCAGCGTCATCGCCGGCTCGATCCCGCCGACCGCGGGCGACGTCCTCCTCGACGGCCAGCGCGTCACCGGCCTCTCGGCCCCGCGCCGCGTCCGCGCCGGCATCGTGCGCACCCACCAGATCGTGCGGCCGTTCTCCAACCTGACCGTCTTCGAGAACGTCCTCGTCGCCGCGATCCACTCGCGCCACCCATCCAGCGGCCACGCCCGCGACCGCGCCGCAGAGGTCCTCGACTTCGTCGGCCTGGGCGACCGCTCGGCCCACTATCCAGGCGCGCTGACCCTCGCCGGCCGCAAGCGCCTCGAGCTCGCGCGCGCCCTCTCCACCGAGCCGCGCGTGCTCCTGCTCGATGAGGTCGTCGCCGGCGTCAACTCCGCCGAGGCCATGGCATTCGCCGCACTCATCCGCCGCGTGCGCGACGAGCGCCCGATCTCCGTCATCATGATCGAGCACGTCATGCCGGCGGTCATGAGCCTCTCCGACCGCGTCATGGTCCTCGATCACGGCAAGCCAATCTCCGAGGGCACCCCCAAGCAGGTCGTCAACGACCCCAAGGTCATCGCCGCCTACCTCGGCACCGACACCGACCACGGAGCCACCGCATGACCGCCGCGGCCCCTGGCTCCGGCGCGGCGACCGGCGACGAGCCGCTGCTCGAGGTCGATCGGATCGAGGTCTTCTACGACGACGTGCAGGTCCTCTACGGCCTCAGCTTCGAGGTGCGGCGCGGCGAGATCGTGACCCTGCTCGGCTCCAACGGCGCCGGCAAGACGACCACCTTGCGCGCGATCACCGGCCTTGTCCCGCCGCGCACGGGCGAGATCCGGTTCCGCGGCCTTCCCCTCGCCGGCATCCCCGCGGCGGCGCGCGCCGAGCTCGGCATCGCCCTTGTCCCCGAGGGCCGCGAGCTCTGGCCGCAGCTCACCGTCCTCGAGAACCTCGAGCTGGGCGCCTACACCCGGCGCGCGCGGCCCAACGCCCGGCGCAACCTCGAGCGCATGTTCGCCCTCTTCCCGCGCCTCAAGGAGCGCCAGCGCCAGGCCGCAGGCAGCCTCTCGGGCGGCGAGCAGCAGATGTGCGCCATCGCGCGCGCCCTCATGAGCGAGCCCGCTCTCCTCATGCTCGACGAGCTCAGCCTCGGCCTCGCCCCGGTCCTGGTCGACCAGCTCATGGCCAGCATCGCCGAGCTCCACCGCGGCGGTGCGACGATCTTGCTGGTCGAGCAAAACCTCAAGAAGGCCCTCGGCATCGCCCAGCGCGGCGTCATCATCGAGACCGGCAAGCTCCGCCTCGAGGGCACCAGCGCCGAGCTCGCCGCCAACCCCGCCATCCGCTCGGCCTACCTGGGCATCTGATCGCCGCTGTCGCCATCGTGCCGCCCATGGCGCTCGCAATCGATGAGCGCGTGCTCGGCATCGACGACCACCCGGCACCTGGATCGTCCGCATGGCTCGGCATCGGCGCGTGCTCGGCATCGACGACCCACTCGGCATCTGATCGCCTGCACACCTCGGCATCTGAGCGCGCCGGGCGCACGCTGACAGAGCGCGGCCGTCAGGGCCGCGGTATTCCACGGGCATGACCCAGCTCACCCTGGTCGCACGCAGCAGCTCGCACTTCTCGCGCACCGCGCGAATGTTCGCCCTCGAGCTGGGCGTGCCGCACACCTTTCGCCCGGTCCTCGACCTGACCTCGCGCGATATCGCGGTCTACGCCGATAACCCCGCCCTCAAGGTGCCGATTCTCGTCGACGAATCAGGCCCCTTGTTCGGTACCGAGAACATCTGCCGTGCGCTGGCCCGGCGCTCGGATCACGCCGCGCGCGCCGTGCTGCGCGGTGACACACCCGCCCGCATCGTCGCCAACGCCGAGGAGCTCGTGCTCCACGTGATGTCCTCCGAGGTCACCGTTGTCATGGCGAAGTTCACCGGCGCGGTGCTGCCGGCCAAGGTCACCGCCAGCATCGAGAACTGCCTTGACTTCCTCGACGCGCACCTAGATGCCGTGCTCGCCGCTCTTGCTACCGATCGGCTCACCAGCTTCTTCGAGGTCGCGCTGTTCTGCACGGCGACCCACCTGCCGTGGCGCGAGGTGATGGACGTCGCGCGCTGGACGCGCCTGGGCGACTTCGTCCGCAGCTTCGGCCAGCGCGACAGCGCCCTTGCCACCGAGTACCGCTTCGATGCCGCGTGACGCGCGCGGGCCTGCCCGCGCAGAGCTCGGGAATCTCAGGGATGCCAGAGCTTTCCGGCAGGCCTCGTACTGCGACCGCGCCCGTTCACGACAGCGTGGTCATAGCGGCGGCGCGCTACGCCCGGGCGAGCCAGGCGTCGAGGCGGCGCACCATCTCGTCGAAGCTCGGGGCGACGAAGAGGATCTTCTGGTAGTCGGTGGGGTCGTAGGGGGTGTGGGCCATGACCTCGAGATCGAACGGAGCGAGGGTGGCGCCCGCGCCGAGGTCGCCCAGCTCGCCGTAGGAGGACAGCAGGCCCGCGCCGTAGGCCTTGATCTCGCCGTCTTCGAGGGCGACGCCGAACTCGAGGGTGTACCAGTAGAGGCGCTCGAGCTGGGCCTGGACGTCGGGGGTCGCGCGCAGGGCGGCGTCGCCGAAGGAGCGCGAGAGCTGGACGATCTCGGGGGAGAGGAAGCTGGTCGCGTGGCCGACCAGCTCGTGGACGACGTCGGGCTCGGGCGTGTAGAGCGGCATGCTGTGGTGGCGCATGTACTGCGTCGAGCGGAAGACGCCGCGGCCGAGGGCGGTGAGGAACTGCTGCGCGGCGATGAGGCCGGCGACCGGGTACATCTCGATGCCGCGGTCGCGCGTGAGGTCGTTGACCTCGGCGAGCTGAGGCACGCGCGTGCGGTCGAGATCGAGGCGCTCGGCGGCGGCGCGCCACGCGCGCACGGCACGGGCGGCGTGGAGTCGCGTGAGGTGCTCCCAGACGCTGCGCCACACCTCGTTCTCGACGTCGGTGTAGGCGACGATCGGGGGCGGGCTGCCCTCGCGGTGCTCGAGGGCCAGCCTGGCGATCGCGTTGCGCCGCGCGCGATAGATCGGGTCCCGGAATCCTGGATGGTCGGGATTCAGCGCGACCAGCTGGTCGGCGTCGGGATCGATGGTGGCGTGCAGGGCCTCGAGCATGGAGCCTTCTTAAAGCACACCTGCCGCGCGCGGACCAGCCCTCGACGCTCGAATGGGGCGCCCGCTCCCTCGAGCGGCGGCTCGCCGCGGTCAGCCGGCGGCGAGCTGTGTGCGGCTGCCGAGGAAGCGCTTGATCGCGGTCACGAAGCCATCGGGATCGTCGACGAACACGAAGTGGCGCGTGCCGGGCAGCACGACGACCTCGTGGTTGGGTACGGCGCGCGCGTGCTGGCGATAGGTGTCCTGCAGCGAGCCGTCTGCGAGCACGAGCAGCACGGGCGCGCGGATGTGGCTCAGCTGCGGGCGAAGATCGTGGGTGACCATCTCGTAGACCGCATCGCCCATGGCGCGGCGGTCGGAGCGCGCGACGGCGTCGATCGTGGATCGCAGGCGCGATGGCTGCGCTGACATCGAGGCGAAGCTGGCCTGGACCTGGCGGGTGAACTGCTCGTCGCTGGCATCGGACCACACGCTGCGGGCCTGGACGCCGGCGGCCTCGACGGCGTCGGGGTCGTCGGGGCCGAAGGTCGGCGCGGCGTCGACGATGATCGTCGGGCCGACCAGCGCAGGCTCGCTCGCCGCGAGCCAGTACGCGATGTAGCCGCCCATGCTGTGGCCGATCACGATCGGGTGATCGAGCCGGTGCGCGCGGATGTAGCGCGCCAGCTCGTCGCGGGTCTTCGCGGAGAGCGGCGCATCGATCCGCGGCGTACCGGCGAACCCGGCGAGCGTGAGCGTGTGGGTCTCGAAGCCGTCGAGCCGCGCGGCGATCTCGCTCCACACGTCGCCGGGGCAGCCGAGGCCGGGAATCAGGATGACGGGCCGACCGCGACCGTGAACGGCGACCGAGAATGCCGTCGGCGTGAACGCCGGCGCTTGCCCGTGCGACCCGGAAGGAGTGCTCGGGTCGTTGGCGGCCTGGAGGCTCGGCTCCGCGGTGGACTGCATGCTCGGCGCAGAGGCCGCGCCGCTACCGCACGCCGTCGCGGCGATCAGGAGCAGGGACAACGAGCGCATGCTGGACGGAATTGCACGCGCCGCGCCGACGATGCGTCGAGGCAGGAACGAGCGGCTTCGCCACGGCGAGCCCACGCGTGCGCACGATCATCGGCGTGCGAGCGATCCGCACGGTGGCGCACTGCCGCACGCCTGCGCTGCGACCGATGAGGCACGCGACGGACGAGGCGCGCGGTCGCAGCGACCGATGGGGCACGCGGTCGCACGGCGATGGCTGAGGCACGCTGTGGCACGGCGCGCGCGGAGGTGTAAGCTCCGCAGCCGCGCGGGCTACCCGCAGGAGCCAGGAGTCATCATGACCGTCACGAATCGCCGCCTCGTTCTCGCCTCGCGTCCGACCGCGGCACCGCGCGAGGACAACTTTCGGCTCGAGAGTGCGCCTGTTCCCGACCTCGCGCCCGGGCAGGTGCTGGTCCGACATCATTATCTGTCGCTCGATCCGTACATGCGCGGGCGGATGAGCGATCAGAAGTCTTATGCGACCCCGCAGCCGATCGGAGAGGTGATGATCGGGGGCACGGTGGGCGAGGTGGTCGAGTCGCGCTCGCCCGCGTTCGTGGCCGGCGACAAGGTCGTCGGCATGGGCGGCTGGCAGGAGTATGCGGTGGTGGCGGGCGAGGGGCCGGGCGGGCTGCGCAAGGTCGATACGACGCACGTGCCGCTGTCGGCGTACCTCGGCGCGGTCGGGATGCCGGGCGTGACGGCGTGGGTCGGGGTCAACACGATCATCGAGCCCAAGGAGGGCGAGACGGTGGTGGTGAGCGCTGCCTCGGGAGCGGTGGGCGGCATCGTCGGCCAGCTCGCGAAGGCGAAGGGCTGCCGCGCGGTCGGCATCGCCGGTGGCAAGGAGAAGTGCGACTACGTGGTCGGC
Source organism: Kofleriaceae bacterium (assembly GCA_035472155.1). Lineage (GTDB taxonomy): Bacteria > Myxococcota_A > Polyangia > Haliangiales > Haliangiaceae > JABFXX01. Next base: position 652 of record DATIPJ010000671.1, on the reverse strand, counting down.
GAGCTCGGGTTCGACGCGTGCATCGACTACAAGTCGGCGGCGAGCCCCGAGGCGTTCTTTGCGATGCTGCGCGGCGCGACGCCGACCGGCATCGATGGCTACTTCGAGAACGTGGGCGGGATGATCCTCGACGCCGTGATGGCGCAGATGAATGCGTTCGGGCGGATCGCGATGTGCGGCATGATCGCCGGCTACGACGGCCAACCGACGCCGATGCAGTACCCGGCGCTGATCCTGCGCTCGCGGCTCAAGATCCAGGGGTTCATCGTGTCGGAGCACCCGCAGCACTGGCCCAAGGCGCTCGCAGAGCTGGGAGCGGGTGTGGCGCGCGGGGCGCTGAAGTTCCGCGAGACGATCGCCAATGGCCTCGAGAGCGCGCCGGGCGCGTTCATCGGGCTGCTGAAGGGCCAGAACTTCGGCAAGCAGCTGGTCAAGCTGGCGTAGCGATCGATCGCGGCATCGAGCTCGCCATCGGGCGGCCCGGTTCGGCGCCGAGGGTGTACGTGCGGCCGTAGCCGCGCGAGAGGTTCTCGATGCGGACGGAGATGGTGCCGTCGGGGGCGTAGGTGTAGGTCTCGGCGATCTCGTTGGCCATGAGCTCGAGCCGGCGCTCGTTGGGGACGGTGGCGAGCTCCGCGCGGTCGGCGAGGGC